>CALQKQ020000215.1 GCA_943331195.2 Akkermansia muciniphila
AGTGGAGGAGATTTTGGGGGCTCCGGACGGGGCGAAATCTCCGGCGCGGCAGATGGTGGACGAGGCGCTGGAGCGATCGGGGCGGGACAACACCACGGCGGTGGTGTTGGAGATGGTGGGCAACGCGGGAGGAGGCTAATTGGGCCAGGTGCGGAAGACGCGGAGGCGGTTGAAGTGGCGCGGGGAGGAGGTGGGGTCGGTGTAGTGTCCGGGCGAGGCGGAGCCGGGGCCGGATTGGCGATAGCGCCAGGGGTCGGTGTGGGGGAGGGGGCTTGATTCGAGGAGCCAACTGAGGGAGCCGGTGGGGGGCCAGGTCAGTTGGATGGGGCCTCCGGGGGAGGCTGGGGGGAGGATGGAGATGGGGGGTGCGGTGGGAAGGGGGCCGAGGTAGCGGGCGCGGCGGATGAAGCCGGCGTCGTTGGTGGCGAGGAGGAGGTCGCCGTTGGGGGCGAGGGAGACGAAGCGGGGTTCGGCGATGTAGGTGGTGGCGGTGGCGGGGAGGGGCAGGGGGACGGTGGTGTGGGCGTTGCCGTTGTCGCCGCGGACGACCAATTGGATGAGGCCGCTGCGGTCGACATACCAGAGGTCGCCGCCTTTGTGGGTGGCGAGGAAGTAGCCGCCGGCGGGGTGGAAGGCGATGCCGCGGACGCCGTTGAGGCCGGTGTTGTGGGCGGGGGTGCCGCTGGCGATGGGGCCGCTGGCGGCGCTGCCTCCGGTGCCGGCGACGCGCGGGGGGGTGAAGGTGGCGGGGGTGGCGTTGGGGGCGATGCGGAAGACTTGGGAGGCGGTGGGGTCGTTGGTGAGGGCGCCGCGGTCGGTGAGGTAAATATCGCCATTTTCGGCGACGTCGAGGTTGCCGCATTCGGAAAAGCCCTGGGCCATGACGGTGCCGGGGTTGGTGCCGAGGGCGGGCGTCCAGCGTTTGAGGGCGGTGTTGGTGCAGTAGTAGAGGAGGGCACCATCGCGCTGAACCCAGAGGCCGCGGGAGAGGCCGGAGGTTTCGACAATGAGGGTGGTCATTTGTCCGGCGGAATCGACGCGGCGGATGCGCTGATTGCCGGTGTCGAGGATGTAGTAGGAGCCGTCGGGGATGGGGTAGGCGTTTTGGGGGCCGTTGAGCTGGCGGAGGCGGGCGGGGCCGTCGCCGTTGAAGCCGGGGGTGTTGGTGCCGGCGACGGTGTGGATGAGGCCGTTGCGGTCGATGCGGCGGATGGCGTGGGCGTTTTTATCGGCGACGTAGATATTGCCTTGGAGGTCGCCGATGGCGGAGTGGGGTTCGCTGAGATTGGCGGCGGTGGCGGGGAGGCCTTCGTATTCGGGGAGCCATTCGCTGGCGTTGGTGTTGGAGGCGTCTTGTTGATTGATGCCGCCGATCCACTCGAGGGGGCCGAAGTTGGCGAGGACGGCGTCGGATTCGAGGGAGGCGGCGGCGAGGGGGGCGCGGGCGAGCAGGGCGGCGGCGCAGGCGAGCCACGCGGGCCAGCGGCGGGGCGTAGGGGAGGTGGGGGACATCTTTCTTTTTATAAGTAACGCTATTGTCACTTAAGCTCGCATGAAAGCCTGGAATGAAGGATGGCGCGGGGCGCGGGAGTGGGAGGGCTAGACCATGCGGATGAGGCGGCGGCGCAAGAGGTCGAGGGCGGACTGGGCGGCGAGTTGCTTGAAGGTTTCGCGTTCGACGGGGAAGAGGAAGCGTTCCACGAGGGGTTCGGGGTGGGCTTGGGAGGCGAGGCCGATGAAGACGGTGCCGACGGGCTTTGCGGGGCTACCGCCGCTGGGACCGGCAATGCCGGTGACGGCGAGGGCGTGGTCGGTGTGGGCGGCGCGGAGGGCGCCTTGGGCCATGGCGGCGCAGACTTCGGGGCTGACGGCGCCGTGTTGGTCGAGGAGGATTTGGGGGACGCCGAGGAGGTCGGATTTGGCTTGGTTGGCGTAGGTGATGAGGCCTTGGGGGAAGACGGCGGAGGCACCGGGGACGTTGGTGAGGCGGTGGGCGAGGAAGCCGCCGGTGCAGGATTCGGCGGTGGTGATGGTTTGACCGAGGCGGGCGAGGAGGTCGACGACGGTGAATTCGAGGGGGTGCTCGGAGGAGGAGAAGTAGTGGGCGGGGAAGGCGGCGCTGACGATGGTTTCGGCGGCGGCGAGTTGTGCGGGGGTGCCGAGGAGGCGGACGATGACTTCGCCGGCGCGGGCGCAGTAGCCGAGTTCGACGTCGCCGAGGGAGAGGAGGGAGGGTTCGAGGGTGGCGGCGACTTGGGTTTCGCCTAAGTTGGCGAGGCGGAAGTTGCGCATTTCGCGGATGGCGGTGCGGCCTTGGCAGAGGGATCGGAGGAGGGGGAGGACTTCGTCGCGGACCATGGGGCGGAGTTCGCGGGGGGGGCCGGGGAGGAGGATGAGGTGGGGGGAGAGGGAGTGCGGGGGGCTGGGGACGGGGAGGGGGGGGAGGTAAAGACCGGGGGCGGTGCCGAAGGCGTTTTTGAGGACAGTGGCGCCGGCGGGGACCATGGCTTGGCGGCGGGTGGCGGGGCTCATCTCGCGTTGGTGGTGGGCGAGGCGGTCCTTGATGGCGGCTTCGACGGCGGGGTCGAGGTCGAGGGGGAGGCCGAGAAGGGCGGCGATGAGGTCGCGGGTGATGTCGTCGCTGGTGGGGCCGAGGCCGCCGGTGACGATGACGATGTCGGCGCGGCCGATGGTTTCGAGGATGGCTTCGCCGATGATGGCGCCGTCGGGGATGGTGAGTTGGCGTGCGATGCGAAGGCCGAGGGGGAGGAGGGATTCGCCGAGGAAAGCGAGGTGGGTGTTGAGGGTATTTCCGAGGAGGAGTTCGGTTCCGGTATTGATCACTTCGAGGCGCATGGGGGAGCTAGCGCGGGGAGGTGGGGGCGGTCAAGTCGGCTTGCGGGGCTGGGGAGGAACGGGTTTCGCGGCGGAAGAGGGCGAGGCTGAGGGCGAGGAGGGCGGCGTTGAGGGCGAGGTGTTGGGGGTAGCCGAGGGCGAAGTCGGTTTTGCCGAAGCAGCCGCAGGAAACGTCGAGGCCGCGCTGCCAGGACCAGGCGATGGCGGCGATGAAGAGGAGGAGGCTGAGGGCGGTGAGGGCGAGGGAGCCGAGGTAGAGGCGTTTGGTGAGGACGCCGAGGGCGCAGAAGATTTCGAGCCAGGGGAGGGCGAGGGCGAGGAGGGCGGCGTAGGGATCGGGGAGGAGCTGGAAGCTGCGGATGTCGAAGAGGAATTGGATGGGATCGAGGGCTTTTTGGATCCCGGCGAAGAGGAACCAGCCGCCGAGGAGGAGGCGGGCGAGGTATTCGAGGGCGCGGGGAGCAGTCATGGAGGGAGGGGGAAAGTGGAGGCGATTGGCGTTGGGGGCAAGGCCTGGGGCGGGCGCAAAGGGGCTTGCCTCGGAGATCATTTCCGCCTAGTCAGAGGGGTCCATGCCTGCTGTTCCGTCTCCTGTTCCTGCTTCGTCTGTTGTTTCGAAGGCGCAAGCTTTTGGGCGGCGGCTAGTGAGCACGGTGGCGCTGTGGGGCTTGGTGGGGGCGGCGATTGGGGTGGGGCAGGGGTGGTTGTTTTTTGTGGTGTTGGGTTTGCTGGGAATGGTTGGGGTGTGGGAGATGGTGGCGATGGAGGGGAGCTTGCCGAAGCCTTGGCGTTATGGCTTGATGGTGGTGAGCGGGGGGTGGTTTGCGGTGACTTTTGCGATTTGTCAGGGTACGGGAAGGGCGTGGGATCCGGTGGTGGATATGGGATTTATCGCGGGGGTGGTGTTGGCGGCTTTTGTGCCGCCGTTGTTTCGGCCGCTGGAGGGGAGGGCGACGCTGTGGGCGATCGCCTATAGTGTGGCGGCGTTTTTATATGTGCCTTGGCTGAGCAGTTTTATGACGCGGGTGTTGTATTTGCCGGGGGTGGATGGGGATGGGTGGTTGCGGGGGCTGCCGTATTTGGTGTTTTTGATCGGAGCGACGAAGTTTACGGATTGCGGGGCCTATGTGGTGGGTTCGCTGATGGGGAAGCACAAAATGATTCCGCACATTAGTCCTGGCAAGACCTGGGAGGGGATGTTGGGAGCGGCGCTGGGGGCGCTGGGGGCGGGATTGGCGGTGTATTTTGGGTGGCAGGAGCGGATGCCTTTATTGACGCCGTGGAGTGCGGCGGGGCTGTGTTTGGGGTTGGCGGCGGTGTGCGTGGTGGGGGATTTGGCGGAAAGCGTGATCAAGCGCTGTTTGGAGGTGAAGGATTCGGGGCATTTTTTGCCGGGGATTGGGGGGTCGTTGGACTTGATCGATAGCCTGCTTTTCACGGCACCGGTTTTTTATTTATATCTTTGTTATGCGAGCGGCCAGCCTACCTGAAGTGCGCAAGCGGGTCATCATTTTGGGATCGACGGGCAGCATAGGCTGCAGCGCGCTCAAGGTGGCGCGGGACATTCCTGAGCGGATGGAGGTGGTGGGCTTGGCGGCGGCGCGGAGTGGGGCGGCGCTGGCGGCGCAGGCGGTGGAGTTTGGGGTGAAGCATGTGGCGCTGACGGAGGAGGCGGCGCTGGGGTCGCTGCGGGGCGGTTTGCCGGAGGGGGTGAGGGTTTTTGCGGGCGAGGAGGGCTTGGTGAAATTGATTGAGGAAGTGGAGGCGGATGTGGTGTTGATCGCGATTGTGGGGACGGCGGGGTTGCGACCGGCCTTGGCGGCGATTGCGGCGGGTTGCGATTTGGCGATTGCGAGCAAGGAGGTGTTGGTGATGGCGGGGGAGATCGTGATGGAGGCGGCGCGGCGGAAGGGGGTGGCGGTGTTGCCGGTGGACAGCGAGCACAATGCGATTTTTCAATGTTTGGAGGGGCGGGAGGCGGGGGAGGTGTCGCGCTTGATTTTGACGGCGAGTGGGGGGCCGTTTCGGACGTGGTCCAAGGAGCGGATTGCGGGGGCGACGTTGGCGGAGGCCTTGAAGCATCCGACCTGGGAGATGGGGCGGAAGATTACGATTGATAGCGCGACGCTGTTTAACAAGGGGCTGGAAATGATTGAGGCGCGCTGGCTTTTTGGGGTGCCGATGGAGCGGGTGGATGTGATTGTGCATCCGCAGAGCATCATTCACAGCATGGTGGAGTTTATTGATGGGAGCGTGTTGGCGCAGTTGAGCCACAGCGACATGTGTTTTCCGATTCAATATGCGGTGACGTGGCCGCAGCGGGTGCGGAACAGTTTGCGGCCGCTGGATTTTGCGGCGCTGCGGCAATTGGACTTTGAGGCGGCGCGGCGGGCGGATTTTCCGGCGATTGATTTAGCGGTGGAGGCGGGGACGCGCGGGGGGACCTTGCCGGCGATTTACAATGCGGCGAATGAGGTCGCGGTGGCGGCTTTTGTGGAGGGGCGGCTAGGCTTTTCAGGTATTTGGGAAGTGGTGGCGCGGACCATGGAGGCGCAGGCGGGGGAGGCGGGCGGCAGCTTGGAGGCGATTTTGGCGGCGGATGCCTGGGCCCGCGTGGAAGCGAGTGCGATCGTAGGGTAGCCCAGCAACGGGAGTGGAAACTCGGCCAAGGGCCCCTTTTTCGTGATAGGGACGGGGCAGGAGCCGTTTTTTCCTCTTAGGAGGCTCACCCCTTGGGTGAGTCCCTTTCGCCGTCAAAAGCCCCTAACGCAGGGCGAGACGAGGAGCAGTGGAGATGGGTAGCCAGACCGTCCCGGTCTGATCCAAAAACCCCCAAGGTAGCCAGACCGTCCCGGTCTGATCCGTTGTCGGGTCCAGAGCGGGACGCTCTGGCTACAGCCCCTGGGTCGGGTCCCTGGAAAACCGCTAAGCCTTTTTTGGTGAGGACGTGGCCGCATGAGGCTGGTTATGGCGGGCAGAAGGGGGCTGGCTATCAATTTCAGTTGGCGCAGAGTTGCGGGGAGAAAAACGAAGTCAATCTTGTCGCCGCGTGTCTGCCCCAGAGCGTGGCGGAAAGCGATAGCGCGTCACTCATCCCCATCATGGAAAACCAGATCATTATGCCAAACGAAGCGGCGAGGAAGGCGTGAACCGAGCGCTGGACCGGGTGACCGGAATGGAACAGCTGCTGGTGCGAGGAAAGCGAGCCGTCACCATGGCCCTCTATTGGAAGGCTGTCGGATGGAATGTGCTTCAAGCTGGGGCCTCCTATGCCCAGCGCGGCATCGCCGCCCGCAAAAGGGAGTTCCAACCCGCCTGAAGAGGCCGGAGGGGGGGGGCGTCTCGAGGGCGCGTGAGCAGCGCGGTTCTGGGCTGGCTGGCGGATTCGTCTTCGTTTTTGCCGCATTCGTCAATAATGTGCCGATGGCGTTCTG
This sequence comes from Akkermansia muciniphila, assembly GCA_943331195.2. Classification (GTDB taxonomy): domain Bacteria; phylum Verrucomicrobiota; class Verrucomicrobiia; order Verrucomicrobiales; family V1-33; genus CAIZWU01. Next base: position 6,291 of record CALQKQ020000215.1, read on the forward strand.
AATAAAATTGCTTTCGAATCACTCTATGCGTAAGGAGATTTAGTTAAGTCGATCATGAAAGTTAATATAATGCGTTTGTTTTTGGCAAGAGAGCGGCATGCTTTGAGTGGGGCGGTAGTGGGCGTTTTGATGATGGGGGCTGAGAAGGCAAGGGCGGCGAGTCCTCATTGGGATGGGACGGGAACGGACTGGGGTGGGACGAGCCAGTGGTCGACGGCGGCGGATGCGGCGGCGCCGGATCCGGGGACGTGGCCGGGCGCTGGGGTTGTGGCGATTTTCAGTGTGAGTGGA
>CALQKQ020000216.1 GCA_943331195.2 Akkermansia muciniphila
CGATGCTGGCTTCCTCGGCATTCTCGGCCGGAATGATGACCTCTTCCCGGCCCTGCGACCGGGCGGCGAGCGCGATGGAAAGGATGCCTTTTACGGACCGGACCCCGCCGTCCAAGGCCAATTCCCCCACAATGGTGCAACGGTCGAAGACCGATTTATCAAAGCCGGCCACACGGTTGGAAATCATGCCGAGGGCCATCGGCAAATCGAAGCTGGGCCCTTCCTTTTTCAGATCCGCGGGTGCCAGGTTGACGGTGGTGCGTCCGCCGAGGGACCCGGGAAAGGCGCTGTTGGCGATGGCGGTCCACACCCGGTCCCGGCTTTCCCGCACCGCCGTGTCCGGCAAGCCCACGATCACCGTGATCGCCTGCATCTCCCCCCCCGAATTACTCGGCCCCGTCTCATTGACTTCCAATTCCACCTCCACAGCATCGACGCCGCGCAGCGCCGCAGAATAGACTCGGGTGAACTCGCCGGGCATGTCAGTAAAAAGTTAGGGTTCCAAAGGGGGCCGCCGCAGGGCCTCCCGGATCTGCTGCCGATACCCCGCCGCCGCCGCCGCCGGAGATTGTCCCCCCGCCGGGTAGAGGACGCCGCGGGAAACATTGATGAGCAGCGGGGCTTGTCGGTTACTAGCCGCTAGCGCAGCGACGTCGCCGCCCTGGGCACCCAGGCCCGGAACGAGCAGCGGGAGGTCGTCAATCTTCCCGAGCACCTCCGCCGCCGCATTGGTCAAGCCCAGCACCAAACCGACCTCGGCGGGGCGCCCCGCCGCGCGGCGCGCCAAGTCCAACACTAACTCAAAAACCTGCCGCCCATCGGCGAGGCGCTGCATCTCAATGTCCGCCGCTCCCGCATTGGAAGTCACCGCCAACAGATAGAGGCCGCGCCCTGGGAAGTCCAAAAAGGGCTCAATCGAATCAAACCCGAGAAAGGGGTTCAGGGTCACCGCATCTACGTTCCACGTTTCAAAAAAGGCCTTGGCGTAGTACTGTTGCGTCTCCCCGATGTCGCTGCGCTTGGCGTCGAGCAGCAGCGGAATTTCCACCGGAATCGCCGCCCGGATCTCCTCAAAAAGCGCAATCCCCGCCGAGCCGGTGGCTTCAAAATAGGCGATGTTAGGCTTAAAACAGGCCGCATAGGGCGCGGTCTCCTCAACCACCCGCAGTAGAAAGTCCCGCACGCTGCCTTGGATCAAATCCGGCCGCGGGTCCAGGCCAATGCAAAGGTTGCTGCCAGTGACGGCAATGCGGCGGGCCAATTTTTCAGTATAGCGCATGGGCGGAGGAGCGGAAACGTTCCCCGCCCGCCGCAGCAGCCGCCGCAGCCAACAGGGATCAATCGATCGAGCCCACCCATAGCACACCTCGAGCGCTTGGCACGGATAGAGTGATAAAATTGCGCGGCTCTCTCCTCACAGGCGATCCAGCAAAATCTCCCGGCCCAAGGCCACCCACACCACCGCGCCCCGCACCGTCCGGTCCAAAAACGGCGTGTTGTGCGAGCGCGACCGCAGCGCCGCCGCGCTAAAGGTCACCAGGGCCTGCGGGTCGAACAGCACCGCATTGACCGCGGCTCCCTCGGCAATTTCCGGCACCGCCAAGCCTAACAGGCGGCGCGGGGCCGCCGCAAAGCGCTCCACCAACACTTCCCAACTCAAATGCCCCGGCGCGATCAACCCCTCATGCAGCGCCGGCAGCGCTGTGGCCAAGCCTGTCATCCCAAAAGCCGCCGACCCAAAATCGCGCGTCTTTTCATACCACGTATGCGGCGTGTGATCCGTCGCCAGCATATCAATGACGCCCTCGCGCACCGCTTGCAGCAAGGCCTGCCGATCCGCCTCCGGCCGCAGCGGCGGCCTCACTTTAAAAACCGTGGCGTAGTCCCCCACCGCCGCGTCCGTAAAAAGCAATTGGTGCGGGTAAACTTCCGCCGTCACCGCCACCCCTTCACTCTTGTAGCGGCGGATGATCTCCACGCTCCGCGCCGTGCTGATGCCCCGCACGTGCAGGCGGCTCCCACAACTTTGCGCCAAGCGGATGTCCCGCGCGATCCCGATTTCCTCCGCACAAGGATGCAGCCCAGGAAGCCCCAGCCGATAGGAAACCGCCCCGTCGTGCATCGCCCCCGCACCGGAAAGCTCCCGCACCTCGCAAGTCGTGGCCACCAACACGCCCAGACCCCGCGCATATTGCAAGGCGCGCCGCAGCACCTGCGGATTCGCCACCGGATCCGGGTCATCCGTGATCATCACCGCGCCGCTGGCCTGCATCTCCCCAATCTCCGCCAATTCCTGACCCAGCCGCCCCCGCGTGATGCAGCCCGCTACCTCCACCGGAATGCGCGCCCGCCGCGCCGCCATTTCCCGCAGGCTGTGCACCAGCCCCCCGTGGTCCACCGGAGGATACGTGTCCGGCATCGCCGTCAGCCCCGTAAAACCGCCCGCCACCGCCGCCTCGCAGCCCGTGGCCATGGTTTCGCTGTCTTCCCGCCCTGGTTCCCGCAAGTGCGCATGCACATCATAGAGCCCCGGAAGCAATATTTTCCCCGTGCCGTCAATCGTGCGCACCCCCGCCGGCGGCAGCGCCGGAAAATGCCAACGCCCGCCCTCCATCAACACATCCCGCTGCACCGTAGGGGCCCCAGGACTGACAACCATCACATTCCGAATCAACAGCGCTTCATCCATTTTTTTATAGTCGACATTTAAACCGGAGCCCCTCCACCTTCGCAACCCTGGATTGCGCCACCGCTCCAGGCCCCGCGCGTTTCTCGAAAGTGCGAAATTCCCCTGGCCAAAATTGGCGAGCCTGTTTAATTCCTGCGAATTATCTGGATCTGGCGCAGATTTGCCCGGCGCCTCCGCCTTCTCCCCTCCCCTCCCCACCCTCATGGCCAATATTGCAATTATTGACGACGAAGCTCCCATCTTGGAGCTGATCGGCCAAGTGGGACGCCGCATGGGCCACGACGTTTTCCTCTTCCAAACCGGCCGCGATGGCCTCCTCGGCCTCGAACGCCTCCGCCCCGAACTCCTCATCGTCGACCTCCGCATCCCCGACCTCAACGGCCTCCAGATCATCCAGGAATGCCGCCAAAAGTATCCCCTCACCCAAGTCGTCATGGTCACCGGCTACGGCAGCGTCGAGACCGCCGTCGAGGCCATGAAACTGGGCGCCTTTGATTACCTCACCAAGCCCTTCGAACTCGACGACCTCCAGCGCATCATGCAGCGCGCCCTGCATTCAAGCGGGGCCCCTCCCGCCCTGCCCTCCCCAAGCCTTCCCCTGCCCCCGCCCTCCGCCTTCATCGGAGAAAGTCCCCAGATGAAGGAAATCCTCAAGCTCGTCCAAAAAGTCGCTGACAAGGACAGCCCCGTCCTGCTGGAGGGAGAATTCGGCTCCGGCAAACAAATGGTCGCCCGCACCCTCCACAACCACAGTCGGCGCCACCGCGCCCCCTTCAAAGTGCTCCACTGCTCCGCGCTCTCCGAGGCCTTGCTCGAACAAGAACTCTTCGGCGGCCCCGGCGGTGCCCCCACCATCTTCCAACGCGCCCAAGGCGGCACCGTCGTCCTTGAGGAAATCAACGTCCTCCCTCCCCGCCTGCAGAGCGTCCTCGACTCCTTCCTCGAAGACCTCAACCTCCGCCGCCTCAACGGCACCCTGCCCGCCCAACTCGATTTCCGCTTCCTCGCCACCTCCAGCAAACCCCTCGAGCAACTCGTCCGCGACGGCGCCTTCCGCGAAGACCTCTACTACCGCGTCTCCGTCATCCCCATGCTCATCCCTCCCCTGCGCAGCCGCCGGGAAGATATCCCCCCCCTCGTCGCCCACTTCCTCTCTAACTACAGCCGCCTCACCGCTTCTCCCCTCAAGGAAGTCGATAAATACGCCGCCCGCCTCCTCCACGACTACCACTGGCCCGGCAACGTCGGCGAACTCCAAAACGCCATCGAACGCGGCTGCTCCTTCGCCGACGATAAACGCCTCCGCCCCATCGACCTGCCCCCCAAAATCACCCAAAAAGTCGAAGTCACCGACGACGAAAATCACAAACTCCGCCACACCCTCCCCATCGGCACCCCCCTCGGCGATTTCATCAAAAAACAAGAGCGCCTCTTCATCCGCGAAACCCTCAAATACAACGAAGGCTCCCGCGAAAAAACCTCCTCCATGCTCGGCGTCTCCATCGCCACCCTCTATCGCAAAATGGGTCTCAAATTAGATCGCGATAAAATGATAGGATAGCCTCCTCCCATGGTCCGGACTATCCTAACGAGCAACGCCTCCACCACCCATCGCGCCCGGCGCTGGCTCTTTCATCCGCGCTACCGCGACGCCCTCTTCTGGATCCTCAATACCTGCTTCTGGGGGCTCCTCGGCATCTGCGGCATGATGGCCACCGAGGCCTTCCGCTCCACCCTGCCCAATAGCAATGCGTTTCTCGTCTTGCGCATGGCCACGGGCATCATCATCGGCGGACTGCTCCGCTGGCTCTATCGCCGTCCCTCCTGGCCGCGCGCCCACCAGCCCTCCGCCTGGATCCTCGGCCTGGTCGCCTGCGTCGCCGCCATCTTCCTGGAGGTCCTCTGCTGCTGGAAGCTCTACCCCTTGATTAGCCCCCTCTCTCTCCAAGGTCTCCTCAAGCTCCAAATGACCCGCCTCTTCATGGTCTCCATCTGGACCATGTGCTACTTCGCGGTCCACCTCATCGAAGAAATCTACCTCCTAGAAATTAAGGAACTGCGCGCCCGGGAAGCCCACCTCCAAAGCGAAATGCGCCGCCTTCAGGCCCACATGAATCCCCACTTCCTCTTCAACGCCCTCAACGCCATCCTCGCCACCAAGCACAACCCCGAAGGCGTCGAAGACGTCACCCAGGCCCTCGCCGATTTCCTCCGCTTCTCCCTCCAAGATAGCCGCCCCCTCGAACCCCTCTCCCGCGAACTCGACGCCCTCGAAAAATACCTCGTCGTCCAAGAATGCCGCTTCGGCCCCAATCTCATCTGCCGCCTCGAATGCGATACCCTGGCCCGCGACGCCCTCGTCCCCCCCATGCTCGTCCAGCCCATCCTCGAAAACGCCTTCAATTACGGCGCCAAATGTGGCTCCCTCCCCCTCCGCGTCCGCGTCTCCGCCCGCTCCCTCGGCCCACGCCTCCGCATCTCCGTCGCCAACACCGGCCATTGGATCCCTCCCGACCCCACCAAATCCCTCGACACCGGCCTCAACGGCCTCAAACGCCGCCTCGAACTCCTCTTCGCCGATCAGGCCAGCATCCAGACCAGCGAGGAAAACGGCTGGGTCGAAGTCGTCATCGATATCCCCGTCCCCCCCTCCCCATGATCAAGGTCCTTCTCGTCGACGACGAACCCGCCGCCAACCACCGGATGAAGGACCTCCTCCAAGCCTACCCGCAAGTCCATATCCTCGGCGCCGTCGGCAACGTCGCCGATGCCGCCAGCTTCGCCCAACAGCAGCCCCCCGACCTCATTTTCCTCGACATGGAAATGCCAGGATCCGTCGGCCTCCATCTCATCCCCCTCCTCAACCGCCAAGCCACCGTCGTCTTCGTCACCGGTCACGAAACATACGCCGTCCAAGCCTTCGCCCTCGGAGCCCTCGACTACCTCCTCAAACCCGTCAGTCAAGAGCGCCTCAACCAAACCATGGAGCGCCTCCTCTCCCTCCGCGCCTCCCTCCCCTGCGAAAAACCCCGCACCTTCACCCTCAAAACCAACCACTGCCTTCACCAGTCCATCCGCCCCCAAGAAATCATCTGGATCGAATCCCTCCAAAATTATACCCGCCTCCACCTCCTCGACGGCCGCAAACTCATTCTCAAAAAAACCCTCAGCGATTGGGCCGACGATCTCCCCTCCGACCAATTCATCCGCTTAGACCGCTCCCTCCTCATCCAAACCGCCCTCCTCAAATCCACCCAGTGGGAGTCCCGCGATCGCACCATCCTCTATTTTCAAGGCACCAACGAAGGCCTCACCATCGGCCGCGCCGCCGCCAGTCGCCTCCGCGAACTCCAACGCCATTCCTAGCCGAACGCATGGCGCTAGGACCAAGCCGTGCCCTACCGCGCCCGCGCTTCCTCACCAGCCCCCACTGCCGTTTCGTCCCCAAACCGCCCGTTTCGTCAATGAATCGGCCCTCCCCCAAAAGTTCTCCTATGAAATGACTGGGATTCCTCGTAGCGGGTGCAATTAAGTAACTTAATTGGGGAACTTGCATTTCCCTATCTACAGTCTCCTCCCATGAGTTCCCGCCACCCCCTGCCTTGGCTCGCTGCGGCCCTCCTCGCCAGCTCCCCCCTCGCTTGGGCCTTCCCCCCCGCCCCCTACTACACCCTCTTCGGCCTGGTGCGCGACCAAGTCGGCCAAACCATCCGCGCCGAGGGCGCCGAACTCATCCTTCTCAAAGGCGGCCGCGAAATCGGCCGCTGCCCCATCTCCTCTAGCCAACTCGACCAAAGCTACGAGCTCAACCTGCGCCTCGACCAAAACCGCAGCGGCACCACCTTCTACACCGACAAAGCCGTCGCCACCCAAGGCC
>CALQKQ020000217.1 GCA_943331195.2 Akkermansia muciniphila
CAGGGGGAAAAAATAGCCGCGGGTGAATCTCTTCACTCGCGACTGTCTTATCCGACCGCTGATCGCCTTGTTTCGGGCGACCCCTTCTTATAACCCACCCTGCAGACTTCGCAAGCTCTTTTGATCTCTTTTTTTCAAAAACGCGTTCCTCCCCTGTTCAGCCGCCCCGAAAGGCACCTCAGAGGCCGCTTGCGGGACGGTTTATTCAGCGGATGGCGCGTTCCTCATGCTTGCGCCGCTTGCTAGAGCGCCCTGGGCCGCGTTACTCGAGCTCTTGAGGAGCGGGCCCCGCTTCGGCGTGGGGTCTGCGTCGTGCCACTTGGCGCCTCCCAAAAACAAAAAAGGCCAGCGGATGGACCGCTGGCCTGAATCGCTGCGTTCAGAGGGGCCTGGCACACCTGGGAAGCCGGGCTTTCTGGAGCGATTGGTTTACTAAGGAGGGTTTAGCCATCCGCCCATTTTTCGGCAATCTCGCCGGCGACGATTTGGAGATCCCGAATTTCCTCGGAGCTGAAGTCGTAGGCTTCCAATTTCCCGATGCCGAGGGTTCCCATGAGGAGTCCCCCGAACTCGACGGGGACGGCGACGGAGCCTCCGACTTTGGTTTTTTTGGCGGCAGGTTTGGCCACGCCGCTGCGATCGGTTTGGAGATTGCAGATTTGCACGGGTTCCATGCGTTCTGCGGCGGTGCCGGCGATGCCCTTGCCGAGGGGGATGCGTTCTACCTTGACGCGCAGTTCGTCGGGAATGCCCACGTGGGCGATGATTTCCAGCATTTGGTGGAGGTCGACCCACTGGTGGAGGGTGCCGGTTTGACAGGAAAATTCCTTCAGGATCACTTCCAAAACATTTTGCCAATCCGGGTATCCCTGCATCGCGGACGAAATCGTGGTCAATCTATTACTCATGGCTAATTCTGAAAACGGGCTAAGACCTCTGCACAAGGGAAAGTTGAGATGGACTTGCAGGGATATCCTAGGGGGCTTTTGACAAGCCCGGCTCGCTGGCTACTTTGTGGGCCTGCGGTTTTTCCGTTCCCAAACTGATACCTACCCCCATGTCCACCGAAACGACTCATCACCAACCCTTCCAAGCCGAGGTCCGCCAACTGCTGGATATCGTCATCAATTCCCTGTACACTGACCGGGACATTTTTGTGCGCGAGCTCGTGTCCAATGCGGCGGACTCGCTGGAAAAATTGCGCCATTTGCGCCTCACGGAAACGGACCTTTTCCAGGTGGAGCGCGAGCCCCAGATTGAAATTACGACGGATTCTGAGGCTAAAACGATCACCATTGTCGACTATGGGATCGGCATGACGCGCGAGGAATTGGTGCAGAACCTGGGAACCATCGCCCACAGCGGGACCAAGGCGTTTTTGCAAAATCTGGAAGCGGGGGCCAGCGCGGCAGGAAACGTGATCGGGCGCTTTGGGGTGGGCTTTTACAGCGTCTTCATGGTGGCCGAGAAGGTGAGCGTGTTCACGCATTCGTGGCGGGAAGATGGGGAGCACCTCTGCTGGACCAGCGATGGGCGGGGCGGCTACACGATTGAGGAGGCGCCCGGCCAGGCGCGGGGATGCCGCATGGTGATCCAACTCAAGGAGGAGCACGCCGAATTTGCGGCGGCAGGGCGTCTCAAAACCATCCTGGAGCGCTACTCCAATTTTGTGCCCTTCCCCATTCTGCTGGATGGCGAGCGAGTGAATAATGTGGAAGCCCTCTGGCTGAAGCAGAAATCTGAGGTCAACGACGAGCAGTATACCGAATTTTACAAATTCATCGCCCATGCCTGGGATGAGCCCCGGTACCGGCTCCACTTCAGCGCCGATGCTCCCCTGGTGATCAACGCTTTGCTGTTTGTGCCGCGGGAAAATCCGGAGCGCTATGGCATGGGTCAGACCGAACCGGGCGTGGCCTTGTATTGTCGGCGCGTCTTAATCGACCCCAAGCCGCGCGGCTTGTTGCCGGAGTGGTTGCGCTTTGTGAAAGGGGTGATCGACAGCGATGATCTGCCGCTGAATATTTCCCGGGAGTCGATGCAGGACAGCGCTTTGGTGCAGAAGTTGGGAGACGTGTTGACCAAGCGCCTTATCAAGATGCTGGAGACGGAGTCCAAGGGGGATGCGGAGAAGTACCAGGAGTTTTACAAGGCCTTCAGTCGTTTCCTCAAGGAGGGAGTGGCGGTGGATGACCGGCATCGCGATGCTTTGTGCAAGCTCTTGCGCTTCGAGTCCTCCATGACGGAGCCTGGGGTGCTCACAGGTTTTGACGAATACCTCAGCCGCGCCAAAGAGGGGCAGAAGGAAATCTATTATCTGACGGCCACCAGCCGCGCGGCCATTGAGGCCGGGCCCTATGTGGAAGCGTTCAAAGCCCGGGGGCTGGAAGTGATCTTCTTCTTGGAGCCCATTGATGAATATGTGGTTTCCTCCCTGACTGAAGTTGGCGAGAAGCGCCTTGTGGCCGCCTCCAGCGATGCACTGGATCTGGGCGACGCACCTCCGAGCGAGGGGGAATCCCTCTCCGAAGCGCAGACCGCCTCTCTGTGCGAGTGGCTGAAAGAGACGTTGGGGGACAGCGTCGAAAGCGTCCGCGCGGGCACTCGCCTGGTGAGCAGTCCGGCGGTCGCGCTGCAACCGGACGGTCAACTCAGCCCACAGATGCGGGCGATGATGAAGGCCATGAGCCAGGACGCGGGGAACGCGGCCCGGGTGATTTTGGAGATCAATCCGCGCCACACCTTGATCCGCAAGCTGGCCTTGCGGGAGAAGGGCGGCGATGAGCTCGCTCCTTTGGTCGCGGAGCAGTTGCGGGACAACGCCTTGATCGCCGCCGGCCTGCTAGACACGCCCACGGCCATGTTGGCGCGGATGGAAAAGGTCCTCGCCGCGGCCCTCTGAGCCCAGCCCCCCTTGGCAGAGCGCAAGCTTACCAACTCCCTAGGGCAGCCCATTGACACTGGGCTGCCCTTATTTTTTTGCGGGGATCGAGGCCGCCGCCTTGCTCAAAGCGGGTGGTGAAACCGATGGCTCCCAGGATAGCCCCAGCGCCGCCCCGAGGGGGCTGAGGCCCGATAGGCCGTGTAGGGGAAACATACCGAGGTCCTCGGCGACCAGGGTTTGAGGGGCTAAGCGGCGGGCCGCCTCAGCACAGGCTGACCAGAAAAGGGGGCTTATTTTCCGCGAGCCAATCAAAGAAAGAGTCGGACCAACTTCCCTTTGATGCCCTCGGGAAGAGCGAAGCTACGCCCCGTTTTGGCGAGCACCAACTCCGCGACCTCCGTCAACCACTGCCGCGAGGCGACCAGGGAGTCGAGGTGGATGTGGTTGTCCGAAGTGACGGCGTAGGTGGCAGAAAAGCGAATCAATTCGTTCTCGCCCGCAAGTTTAAGGTCGGCAGTGAGGGATTTGAGGGCGGGGCTGAGCTGGACGTTTTCGACTTTAATCCAGTCGAAGCCGGAAGAGTTGAGCTTGGCTTGGAGGAGGGAGAGGAGGAGGCTCATGGCTTGGGTTGGGTTGCGTAGGGGAAAAGGGAAATGTCAGCCGGCAGGGTGAGCCGGCAAGGTGGAAGCGGCTAGGAACACTCCGTGGTCCGCGATGGAGGGAAGAAACGCGGGATCCTCCTCGAGGGCATGAAACCAGTCTGGGTAAAGCGGTTCCCAGCCGGAGGCGCGGAGCCGCGCGTTGCTGACTTGCTTGTGGGTCCAGCCGCGCTTGCGGTCGAGGTCGGGGAGGGCCTCCGGTGGCAGGGGTCGCTGAAAGCGTTGGCTCAAGCGCTGATAGAGAGACCGCTGCAGCAGGGGGGTCGAATCCGCGATGTTGCAGAGGCGCGGAGCGAGCGGAGGAGAGAGGTCGAGGAGGTGGAGGATGGCGCGCGCGGCGTCGCGCACGTGGATTTGGTTGACCCAGCGACCCTCAGGCGTGGCCGGGGCTTCGGTGCGCACGTCGATGACGGCCTGGCCGTCGAGGAAGTTCTTGAGCAAAAAGGAGCGGCCCGGGCCGTAGATGCCGGCGAGGCGACCGACTAGGCCTCCCGCAGCGAGGGTTTCCTCCTCGGTCTGGCGCAGGATGCGACCCGTTTCGCGATCTGGCACGGCGGGGGTGGACTCGTCGACGAGTTCGCCGCCAATCTGGGGGTAGACGCTGGTGCTGGAGGTGAAGAAAAAGCGCTCGGCCTGAGGGAAGGCGGCGCGGAGGTGGCGACAGCCCTGAAGATAAACGGCGCGGTATTGCTCGGCTCGCCCGCCGCGGCCGCTGGCGGCGCAGTGGACCAGGCGAACTGGCGCGGGCCCGATCTGGGCGGCAATGGCGGCGACGGAAGCGGCCTCGCTGAGATCACAAGCGAGCGTGGGAATGCCGTCGGCAGTGAGGGCGGCAGCGGAGGCCTCCTGCCGGGTGAGGGCTAGGAAGGGGTGACCCAGGGCGATCAACTCGCGGGCGAGGGCGCTGCCGAGGTAGCCACAGCCGGCGATGACAGTGAGGGGAGGCATGAGAGGCGGAAAGAAGGGCCCTGAAAAGCCCACGGAGGCGGCAGCGTAACCCAAAACAAACGCCATGAAAGCCCCTAAATGCATTCTCCTTGCTGGAATCTTCTGCGCCTGCTGGGGCTTTTCCCTGGCGCAGGGTGTGGCGCAAGCCAATGCCAAGTGCCCCATCATGACCGATGGCGACGTCGATCCCGAGGAGACCGTGGAGTTCGCCGGGCTGAAGGTGGGGGTGTGCTGCGGCAAATGCGGTAAACTTTGGGCAAAAAATGCCGCCTACTATCTCAAAGCGGCTCCGGAGTTGCTGCCCCAATTCAAGGGAATGGAGGGAAGCTTGGGCTTGGACAAAATCGTCCTGCTGCCGCAAACTTTTTGCCCCATGAAGACGAAAAACCTCATTTGCCCAGACAGTCCAAGCTGCGACTACCGCGGGGTCAAAGTTTACTTTTTCGACCAGAAAGCCCTCGAAAAATGGAAGCTCGACGAAGCCGGCAACGCGCGCCGGGCGCTCGCCGCTGGGATCCTTCCTCAGTTGGTCGGCCGGTGAGGCGCGCTAGGGGCGCTTCTCTGGCCTCATGATGAAAAGCCAAGCAAGCTCGGGACGGGCCGACTTGCGCCTCAAGGAGGCGGGTCGGGTCGGCTCAAGGCCGCTTTCTCCGGCGCAGAGGACGGTTTGCGGGGAGCCTTGCGGGCTTCGCGCTGGAGTCGCTCCAAGCGCGGTTTGAGTTCAGGCGGCAAGGCCGCCAGGGCGGCTTCGTCATGGCAGGGACCCTCAAAAATGAGCAGCCCTTCCCGATTCCAGGCCCGCACTTGCTGAAAGTTGCCCACAAGCGTCAACTCCAGTTCACCTTCTTCATCGCGCAGGACCACGCGGGACCCTGGTTGCAGGACGGACTCCGCCACTCCCTCGGCACCGCTGGGGGGGAGGCCGTGGAGCATGTGGTGGACCGCTTGCAGCGCCTTCGGATGGTCGCGCAGGGTGCGGATCACGGCGCTCAACATTTCTTCGGGCAGGGGCGGCACGCTGGCAGTGCTAAGTGGCGCGGCGGGGGCGCGCTCTAGTTTTACCTTGGCTTTTCGCTCCGCGCTGCGCCGCAGGTAAGTGATTTCGACCTCCGCTCCCGGACCGGCGTTTTCCACCAAGGTGACAAACTGCGTCGGCGACATGATGCGCTGGTCATTGAACGCGGTGAGAATATCGTAGTGCAGCAAGCCGAGCGCGGCGGCGGGACTACCCGGGGCCACCCGGCCAATCATGAGGCCCTCGCCCGCAGGAAGACTGGTCTGGGCCCGCACTTCTGGGCAAATCTCCGTCAGGCTGACGCCCAAATAGCCGCGCTCGGGCGCAGGAATGGACTCTGGCGTCGCGGCCCACCCCGCGCAGGCCAACCACAGCATCGCTCCCAGTCCAAGGGCCCCAGCCCTGGTGCGGCAGTCGATGGTAGCGAGGCGAAGCATGGCGACGGGAGGATAGAGAACAAAACGCAGCCGATTCCGCCATCCCCTGCCCTGCTCGCAGGGACTCAGTGAAAGCTGGCGGGGAGGACGGAGGAGGACCGCTGGGGTAGACTCAAAATCAGGCCCGACTGGCTGCCGGGCTGGATCCAATATTGGTGCTCAGCAGCTTCCCAGCCCACCGGGCTGGCGTACACCGGCTCTGCCCTGAGGACATAGCCCGTGGACAGCGCCGCCGCAGGAACTGCCGCCGTGCTCTTCGGCCCAGCGGAACGCAGTCCGGCCTGCTGGGCTAGCGCAGGATCTGCCCCGGAATGGCCCTCAAGGCGGTAAAAAACGGAGACCACCACCACTGCAGCGGCGGCGGGCACCACCATGCGCCGCCAGCGGAAGGCCACGACTGCCCCTCCCACCAGGGGGCGGGCCACGGGCAGCGCCCCCCCGGCTAGAGGGCGGGCCACGGGCAGCGGGGCCATCAAGTGCCCGTCCAAGCGCGAAGCGAGGCAGCGTGGCGTTTCCGCTGGGGTCAGCGAAAAAAGCTCGCGTTCAAGCTGCAGCAGGCGGGAGTCCATGGTCTCTTGGAAGGGAAAAGAGTGCGGCTCGTCGTTC
>CALQKQ020000218.1 GCA_943331195.2 Akkermansia muciniphila
AAGGAGCCAGCACCGGCCCCAGCACCGGCGGCTCCGGTAACGCCAGATCCAGTGCCGGCACCAGCGGCTCCGGCACCGGCTCCGGCACCGGCACCAGCGGCTGAAGCTGCTCCGGCAGCGGCAGCTCCAGCAGCGCCAGCGCCTCAGCCAGAGGCCGCCCCGCCCGCCGCCGAAGTCAAATAGACTCGGTTCCCCCTCCCCCTCCCTTCGGGCAGGAAAAGCTAACTCAGCTTTTCCTGCCCGTTGTGTTTTCGGAGGAAGACTTTACAGTCCCGCTGCGGACCTGCCCCTGGCGCGCCGCGCTCATCACTTTTGCCGACGCATGATCCTACCCTCCGATTCCGACCTTCCCCCCGAGCGCGACGACGCCCAAGAACCTGCGGAAACGCCCGAGGCCGAGTCCACCTGGTGGAATGATCCCGCAGCGGCCGACGAAGAAGCGGACCTGGAGGGCGACGACGAGGCCACCGACGGGTTGCAGTCCATCGCCGGACCCGGCTGGCGCGACGATCTCAAGGCCGACCTCTTGGAAAGCCTGGGCGAACTCGCCGCCATCGAAGATCCCGAAGATGAGTTCGCCCCTCCCGAGCCTCCCGATCTGTTCACTTTCTATGGGGAACTGGCGGCCCTGCGCCATGAATTGCGCCACCAAGGCCAGAAGTCTAACGACGGCTTGAACCAGCTCAGCAAATCCCTCGCCCCCTTGCTGCGGGCGGCCCCTAGCGACAAAGCGAGCAAGGCTTCCAGCGCGACGAGCCGCCCCGCCCCTTGGCCTCTGGAACACTGCCTGGCCCTGCTCAGCGTGTGGGATATGCTGCCCCAAGCCAGCGCCGCCGCCGCCTGCGAGGCCTCGCTGCACAGCCTTCTCCAAGCCGCTGGCCTCGCCAAGGTGGCCACCGTCGGCCAGCCCTTCGACGCCGCCACCATGACGCTCGCCGGAAGCGAAGCCCAGCCCGGCCAGCCGCCCGGACGCGTGCTCCGGGAAACCGTGACCGGTTTTCTCCGCAGCGGCCTCCTCTTGCGCCCCGCCAGCGTGGTCGTGGCCGCTTGACCTCCTTTGCCCCATGAATGTGCTCTGCCCCTCCTGCCGCCAAAAGGTCGGCACCGGCCATGCCCGGCGCTGTCGGCACTGCGGCTGCGAGGTCGCCATCCTGCGCCAAATCGACGCCGCCGCCCGCGACTCCATCTTCCTCGCCTTGAAGTCCCTGCGCCACGGTCAAGACCAGGACGCCCACGACTTCGCCCACGAGTCCTGGGGCCTGCGCCACAGCCGCCAAGCCGCCGCCATCGGCCTGCTCGCCGCCATGGCCCTAGCCGACCCCGTGGAAATCCCCCGCTGGATGCGCCGCCGCCGCTCCGTGCCCGCCTGAGGCCCTCGGCTTGCCGCGCGCCCGCCCCGCGCCGCGCTGGAGGCTCCGCTGCGACTTGCGGCGCGGGACGCAAGCCGTATTTTAGTTGCTTTTTTTCAGACAATCTGAGCAATTTGGAGATCTTGCCGATTGATAGGCTCTTTGGTTCCCTTCGCGCCGCCGCGCTAGGCCGCCACCCCACCCCTCTCCCCTCGTCCTTCAACCTTCCGCCACGCATGAACGCTTCCCGCCACCTTATTGCCTTCTTCGCGACCCTCCCCTCCGTCGCCCTAGCCGCTCCTATCCCTGTCACCGGGACCACGACCTACGCGCAAAATTTTAATACCCTGGGCAGCACCTCGGTGGCCTGGACCAATGACGTCACCCTGCCCGGTTGGTATGCCCAGTATAACAATCTCGCGGTGGCGACGCTCCAGGCGGCCAACGGCAGCACCGATCTCAGCGGCCTCCTCAACCTCGGCACGAGCGGCAACACCGAGCGCGCCCTCGGCTCGAAATCCACCAGCACCGGCGGCTTCGCCAACGTGGCCTTCGCCGTGCAATTTCACAACACCGGCACCATGCCCGTAGCCCTCAGCAAACTCGGCTACACTGGCGAACTGTGGCGCGGCAATAGCGGCGCAGGCACCGTCGAGCAATTCGATGTCTTCTACGCCGTCAGCCCCACCCCCATCACCAATATCCTCTCCGGCGGCAGCGCCGCCATCTCCGCCCCAGGCGACGGCTTCACCGCCATCAACGGCGCCGAATGGTTCTCCATCCCCTCCACCGGCGCCGTCGCCCTCAACGGCAACCTCCCCGCCAACCAGGCCCGCGTCGCAGCCTCTCCCAGCGGCGTCACCCTCATCCCCGGGCAATACCTCATGGTCAAATGGACCGACCCCAATAAGGCCAACAGCGACGGCTTCCAAGGCGTCGATGATGTCTCTATCGAATTCACCGAACTCAACGGCCTGATCACCCCAACCACTTCCGCCTACACCCGCGACGCCAACGGCACCCCCAGCGATCCTAACGACGACACTTTCGGCTTCACCCTCAACGTGGCCGGCTCCGGTTCTGCCGTCGGCTCCGGCTGGACCACTCAAGATGTCGCCCCTCCTAACGCCAGCGCCGCCGCGTATGGCACCAGCGTGGTCTGGTCTGGCCTTCCTGCCACCGCCTCGCAAACCTTTAGCCTAACTGACAACACCGACCAAAATTTCTTCGTCTCCCTCGCCGCCCAAGCCCCCCGCCTCATCGGCCTCAATAACTTCCCCGGGGCTGCCCAACCCCTCATCATCAGCGACGGCAGCCCCCTCACCGGCTGGACCGTAGACGAGGCCGCCCCCTCCCTCACCCAAACCAACGCCACCCAAATCGATCACGTCGTCACGTCGAGCGTCATCGATCTGTCGACCACGGGCTTCATCCGCGTCCAAGCTGACCTCGAGGCCATCACCGGCGCCTCCTCCGGATTCGAAGCGCTCGACTCCTTCGCCCTCCAGCTCATCATCGACGGCGGCCCGCCCCTCAGCATCCTCGGGGCAGGGGACCTCGACAACGACGGTCGCCTCCGCGGCGCGGCCACTGGCGGCACCGAACTTCCCGACGCCACCGCCATCAGTACTTCGCAAAATTTCCTCTTCGACTACATCGTCCCCGCCACCGCCAACACCCTGCAAATCCGCCTCATCGGCAATAGCAACTCCAGCAGCGAAACTTTTGTCCTGCGAAACCTAACGCTCTCTGAGTCGCCTCCCACCCTGTTCGCCGTCGCCGCCGGCCCCGCCACCGTCAATAACCAAGGCACCGAGTCCGCCGCCGACGACACCTTCAGCGGCCCCTTCAATTTGGTGCCGGTCAACCTCGGCGCCACGCCCGGCTGGACTAGCGACGCCACCCCCGACGCGGGCCTCTATACCGCCCCCACTCCCATCGTCTTCGGCCCCTTCTCCATGGAAGGGCCGAATCAGACCATCGCCGTGGCTGACAAACTCAACCCCAGCGCCACCGCCACCTTCTCCCTCGCGGTCCCCGTGCCCAGCCTAACGGTCGGCCCCGCCACCAACATCTTGCGCCACGAAAACGCCCTCGCCGACCCCTCCGACGATACCGTCACCTTCGAGGTCGCCATCAGCGGCACCAACGGCGGTCCCGGCTGGGCCACGCTCCAGGCCAGCCCCGAAACCGGCTCCTACGGCACCCAAACCTTCACCGTCCCCGCCGACGCCCCCTCCCCCCTCACTCTCAGCATCACCGACATCAGCTACCCCGGGGCCACCCTAAACTTCGTCGTCACCCTCCCCAAACGCTATCCCATGGGCTGGGTCTACTTCGACGGCAATCTCATCGACTTCTACACCTCCGTCGCCGCCCCGCCCGCCGCTGAGTGGATCTCTAACGAAATCCAGCACTCGCTCGAAATGAACAACGGCAACGGGCTCGCCGACAAAGTGGCCGCTTCCGACATCATCGACCTCAGCGCCCGCGGCACGGTTTTCTTCCAAGCCGCCTTCCGCGCCCGCGAAGTGAGCGTCGGCTCGAACTTTGAAATCGGGGACCGCTTCAAAGCCGAACTCATCATCGACGGCGGCCTGCCCAGCGAACAAATCGTCAACCTCATCTCCCCCTGGGATGTCGGCGACGGCTCTTCCTCCCTCCTTCCCGGGGCTGGTCTCAACGGTGCCCCCGATGGCTACCTCAACGGCTATCAAGGCGGCATCGGCACCGACGCCATCAGCGGCGCCGTCCACGCCACCGAAATCGCCAATTACAACGCCAACAGCGGACGCGACGAATTCAACCAAGACCGCGAGGTCGCCCCTTCGCCAATCAATAACCTCTTCCAACTCAGCCACACCATCCCCGCCTCCGCCAGCCGCGTGCAACTGCGCGTCAGCGGGGCCGGGGCCGCCGGCTCTGAATTCTTCACCCTTTCCCAAGTCGTCTTCAGCAGCGTCTCCCCCGCCGCCGACAGCGACGGCGATGGCGTCGGCGACCTCGCAGAACTGGCTAGCGGAACCCTCCCCCTCGACCCCACCTCCCGCTTCGCCCTAATCCAACTCCCCATCGGACTCGCTGGCGACCAAACCGTCTCCTTCCCCACCGTGATCAATCGGGTCTACCGCGGCTACACCAGCACCGACCTGGTCACCTGGACCCGCGACGACACCACGCCTCTCGTCACCGGAGATGGCAGTATTCAATACTGGACCCTGCCCGTGCCGATCGTTCCCGCCGAGCGCCTCTTCCTCCGCCTTGGAGTGGGGGCTAGCGAAGGCGATTTCCCCGCCGTGCAGCGCTGAGCCGATCGCGTTTCCCGGCCGTTTCCCCACTCAGCCCCGCCGCCACTGGTCCTGGCGGCGGGGCTTTTTGGCGCTAGGCCCCCGGCCCCTGCACCTTCCCCTTGCCGTAGGGCGCGCCGGAGCCATGGTAAAAAGGAGTCTCTCCCACCGCGCTCCCTCCTTCTCATGACCCGGGTTTACATCCGCATTTTGGCTTCGCTCTTCGCCCTCGCGGTGATCGCAGGCATGGTCTTGGGAGCCTACTACCTCTACCGCGAAACCTACCTCCCCGAAAAACAAAGCATCCAGCAGGTCAAAACCCTCCTCAGCACCGCCGCCCCCAAAGCTGACCCCGGAAAAAAACAGTTCGACCGAGCCATGGACCTCATCCGCCAGGGCAACCTCGAAGCCGCCAAACAGCGCCTCACCGAAATCACCGAAGTCTATCAAGACTCTAGCCGCAACCCCGACGCCCGCCGCGTCCTCGGCGAAATGAACCTCGATCGCCTCTTTTCCCGCACCCCCATGCCCGGCAAGCTGGAATACACCACCGCCCGCGGCGACAGCCTCCACGAAATCGCCAAGCGCTTCCGCAGCACCCTCGCCTACCTCCGCCGCGTCAATAACCTGCTCGGCCCCGTAGTCCATCCCGACGACCGCCTCATCGTCTACCCGCTCGATTTCGTGCTCCAGGCAGACCTCGCCAACAAGCGCCTCACCCTCACCGAAAACGGCCGCTTTTTCAAAGAATACCCCATCGTCGGCCTCCACTTGCCCTACCCTAGCCTTCCCGAGCAGACCGCCGTGGGCGAGAAGCCCGCGTGGATCGATGCCAAAAAGATCGTGCCGACCGACGAGCGCTACGCCGCCGCCCGCAAGTGGATCCAAACCACCGGCCGCCCCGGCAAGCCCGGCATCGTCTTCTGCGCCTCCCCTCCTGCGGCCAGCCCAACCCCAGAACCCGGCATTTACCTTTCCGAAACCGACATCGAAGAACTCGCCACCCTCGTCAGGGTCGGAGCCCCCGTCTTCTTTCTCAAAAAGACGGCCGCTCCTTGAACCCCGCTTCCGCCGCCTCCGCTTTCTCCTTTTTTTTGCCATGACACCCAGCCCGCTCGAATTCGAAAAGCCTATCCTCGAACTCCAAAAGCAGTTAGACGATCTTCTCCATAAAGGCTCCGACCAAGCCATCGACCTCACCGCCGAGGCCGACACCATGCGCCGGAAAATCGCCGAGCTCCAAGAAACCACCTACCGCAACCTCACCGCCTGGCAGCGCGTCCAAATCGCCCGTCACCCCGCTCGACCCTACATGCTCGACTACGTCGCCTCGTGCTTCACCGACTTCATCGAAGTGCACGGCGACCGCCACACCGGCGACGACCACGCCATGCCCGCAGGATTCGCCACCATTGGCGGCCGCAAGGTCCTCGTCATCGGCCAACAAAAAGGCCGCGATACCAAGGAAAACCTCAAGCGCAATTTCGGCTGCGCCCACCCCGAAGGCTATCGCAAGGCCCTCCGCCTCATGCGCCTCGCCGAAAAATTCCACCTCCCTATCGTCAGCCTCATCGACACCCCCGGCGCCTATCCCGGCGTCCAAGCGGAAGAGCGCAACATCGCCGAAGCCATCGCCTTCAACCTACGCGAGATGATGATACTCAAAACCCCCATCGTCGCCATTGTCATCGGCGAAGGCGGCTCCGGCGGCGCCCTCGGCATCGGCGTCGCCGACCGCGTCCTCATGCTGGAAAACGCCTACTACTCGGTCATCAGCCCCGTGGGCTGCGCCGCCATCCTTTGGAAACACCGCCAACACGCCCCCGAAGCCGCCGAAGCCCTCAACCTCACCGCTAGCGACCTCTCCCGCCTCGGCATCGTCGACGAAGTC
>CALQKQ020000219.1 GCA_943331195.2 Akkermansia muciniphila
GAGGGCCCCGGCTGCTTCGACGAAGCTAGGATCGTTGAGCAGCACCAGGGCCTGCTGGGGGATATTGGAGCGGACGCGCTCGGCGGTGCATTCCTCCCGCGAGGGAGCGTCGAAGGCTAGCATCGCCGGGTGGAGGAACATGCGCTGCCACCAGGTATAGAGGCCGCGGCGGTATTGGCTAGCCCCGGTGGAGGGCAGCCAGGTGCGGGCGGGGAAATTGAGATTTTCCCAGTAGCCTTCGGGCTGGTAGGGCTTGGTGCTGAGGCCGCCAATCTGCGGGACCAAGAGGCGGGCCGTAGTTAGGGCGTAATCGCGCACGAATTCCGCGTCCAAGCGGAAGCGGCTCTGGCGGGTCAGCTCCCGGTTTTCCGGGTCGCGCGTTAGCATCTCTGGCGTGGCGGTGGAGACTTGGCGGTAGGTGCGGCTGGTCACCATGAGGCGCACCGCCTCTTTGACGTTCCATTGCCGATCGCGCAATTCGCAGGCCAACCAGTCGAGCAGTTCGGCGTTAGGAGGCATTTCTCCTTGGAGCCCGAAGTCTTCCAAGGTCTTGCTCAAGCCGATGCCAAAGAAGAGCTTCCACAGGCGGTTGGCCAGCACGCGAGCGGTCAGGGGATTTTCTGGAGCCACCAGCCAGCGGGCCAGGTCGAGGCGGTTGGGCTCGCGGCCTTCGATGGTAGGCTTGGGCAAGTAGGAGGGCAGGGCGGCGGTGACGACGGGCCCGGTTTCATTGAGGAAATCGCCGCGGGGGAGGAGGCGGACGACGCGCTTGTTCGGGGTGCTGCGGGTGGTTAGGCAGCGCGCGGTGCGGTCTTCGATTTGCTTGATGGCGGCGCTGGCTTCGGCCAGTTGCTGGCGGGTCTCGGCCCACTCGGGAGCGAGGGAGCGGTAGTGGCGGACCAGGGTTTTTTGCTCCTCGGCGCTGCGCTGCTCGAGCGGCTTGAGGAGCAGGGCGGCCACGGGCGGCGGCAGGTTAGACGTCGGTGCCCCGATGGCTTGGGCCATGGCCACGGTGGTCGCGGAGCAGCGGAATTGGCCCAGGGTGTGATTTCCCTGGCCGTGGGCCTGGTGGATTTCGACGACCAAGCGGGTATCCGGCGTGGCCGGGACGGGAGCGCCGAATTCCAACCAGAGCGACTGGGCTTGCGCCGCCTGGGGAAGCACGGCCCAGCCGAAACCGGCGCCGCGGGCATCGCCGTCGATGGTGCTAGCCGCGGACCATTTTTTGTCAGGATGGTCAGCGCTGGCGACCTCTTGCTCGAAGGAAGCGGAAGCTTTGGCGAAGGCCAATTCCTGAGCCACGCTGCCATCCGGGCGGATCAGGCGAGCCTTGACTTCGGTAACGACAAAGTTGCCATTGCTGGCCCGCCCGGCACCTCCTGCGGGCAAACCCTGCTGCGGCAGCGCTTCCAAGCGCAGGCCGGTCATGGCGGCGGGGAAATTATCGGAGGTTAGGGTATAAAGTGTTTTATCCGGGTTGGCACCCTTGGCGAGATAGACGCCTTTGCCGCGGTCTTCCAGCTCGGTGCCTTCGGCGGCTTGCCGCTGCCCGAAGAGGAGGGGGGTCCAGGCGGGGTTCAAGGCGGCCTGCAATTGGCCATTTTCCCAGCGGAGGTAGGCTAGTTGGGATTCGGGAGTCTCCGCTTCGAGGCTGGCTTGGAGGCGGGTGCGTTCGGCGGTGGCGGCCTCATGGGCCTGCTGTTGGCCGGGGGCGAAGACGAACATGCCGGGTTCGGGAGAGGCGATGATGCCCTCGTCGATGTCGGCGAAGAAGGCCCCCATGGAATAGAAATCGCGGGCCAACATGGGGTCGAATTTGTGGTCGTGGCACTGCGAGCACATCCAGGTTTGGGCGAGCCACACCGTGCCCACGGCCCGCACCCGATCTTGCAAGTAGCGCGCCTCGTAGTCCTTGCTCTGGGCCCCGCCTTCGTCGGTGGTGAGGAGGAGCTTATTAAAACAGGAAGCTACCTTTTGTTCTTGCGTGGCGTTAGGAAGGAGGTCGCCCGCGAGGTGTTCGATGGTGAACTGGTCAAAGGGTTGGTTTTGATTGAAGGCCTGGATGATGTGATCGCGGAAGGGGGAAACGTTGCGCTCCTTGTCCGAGTGGTAGCCGGCGCTGTCGGCATAGCGCACCAAATCCAACCACCACACCGCCATGCGTTCGCCGTAGGGGGCGGCGGCGAGGAGGCGGTCCACGAGCTTTTCGTAGGCGTCCGGCGCCGGGTCCGCCGCAAAGGCCTCGACCTCAGCGGCGGGGGCGGGCAAGCCGTGGAGGTCAGCGTAGAGACGGCGCGCGAGAGTGCGGCGATCGGCCTCTGGAGAAAAAGTTAGGCCGAGGCGGTGCTGGCGCTGTTCCACCAAATAATCCACGGGGTGGGTGGCCTCGGCGGGAATGGTGGGCTTGACTGGGGCCAAATAGGCCCAGTGCCCCTCGTAAACGGCGCCCTCCTCGATCCAGCGCTGGAAAAGCTGCTTTTGCTCGTCGCTGAGGCTCTTGTGGGTGCTCGGCGGGGGCATCACTTCGTCGGGGTCCTGATTCACGAGGCGGGCGAGCAATTCGCTATTGGCCGGGTCGCCGGGCACGATGGCGC
Organism: Akkermansia muciniphila; assembly: GCA_943331195.2. Taxonomy (GTDB): domain Bacteria; phylum Verrucomicrobiota; class Verrucomicrobiia; order Verrucomicrobiales; family V1-33; genus CAIZWU01. Next base: position 2,595 of record CALQKQ020000219.1, read on the forward strand.
GGGCGCCGGATTTGGCGGGCTCGAGGGCGCTCTCGCGCACATCCAGGCGCAAGCCAGATTTGCGCTTCTGCGCGTCTGGCCCGTGGCAGGCGAAGCACTGATCGGAGAGGAGCGGGCGGATTTGGCGGTTGAAGGAGACTTTATCGAGCGCCGCCCCTGGTTCGGCGGCCAGCGCGAGGAAGGTCGTGATCAGAGCAAATCGAAGCATCATGCCTCCATTGCTACAGTAATTGAGGCGGGAGGCAACCTCCAAAGGAAGCGGCGGACTTTCAGTCGGCCCAGGCTTCGGTTCAGTGGTGCCGCATCATGCCCCAGAAAAGGGAGATGATGAGAACCAGGCCAGCGAGCCAATATTTCCAGGGAAGGTGGTGGGGCTTGTATTTCGCGGCGCGGCCGAATTCCCGCTTTTTCCAATCTTCGTAGTCGAACTCCTCCTCGCTTTCGTCGGCTGCCGCGTCCGGCGAGTCCGCCGCCTGGGAAACCGAGCCCAAGGCCTGGCACTTGCGGCAATGGGCGGCGCCGACCTTGACGTCGTGGCCACAGAAGGGACAGGCATACCAGTCCGCCTCGCGCGGTGAGTTCAGATAGCGGCTCATGAGAAGTGCAGGAAACGAGATCTCCAGACTTACCATACGTGGCGTGCCGCTGTCTAGGGCATCGAAAGCGGGGACTTTACTTTCTGAGGCGCGCCCGTTTAGTCCCCGTTCCGCTGCGGCTTCCGCGCCACCAACCTTCGACCCCGCCCCATGTTCCTTCCCTCCCTTCTCCGGCCTGCGGTGCTCGCAGGCTTCGCTGCGGTTTGCCTGCCCCTGGGGGCTTCCGCTCAGGACGACCCCGCAGACGAAAAAACCACCTCCCTGGGCAAGCAATACGAAAGCATCGTGAACGTGGAGTGTTCGGCCCTGCGGGTCGACTACCGCACCCCGTGGAATGCCGCCACTCCCTCCGGCGGAACCGGAACCGCTTTTTTAATTGGGCCCAATCTTTTCCTGACGAATGCCCACGTCATCAGCGATGCCAGCCGCATTGTCCTGAAAAAGGTGGGGGATTCCACGCCCCACCGGGCCCGCGTGAAATTTGTCGCCCACGACTGCGATTTGGCCTTGCTCGAGTTGGATCCGCCCGCCCCCGCCTTCCTCAAGGCGGTGCCCCTGAGCATCAGCACGGAGATTCCCAAGCTCGACACCACGGTGAAAGTGGTCGGCTACCCGATCGGGGGCGAGCGCATTTCCGTGACCCGAGGCGTGGTCAGCCGGGTGGACTATCAAGAATTCAGCCACAGCGGGGTGGACCAGCACCTCGCCATTCAAATCGATGCCGCGATCAACCCTGGCAACTCAGGCGGTCCGGTGCTGCAGGGGACGAAGGTCGTGGGCGTGGCCTTCCAAGGCTATAGCGGCGACGTCGCCCAAAACACTGGCTACATGATCCCCACCCCCGTAATCCGCCGTTTTCTCAAGGACGTCGAAGATGGAAGCTACGACCACTACGGCGAGCTAGCGATTCAGCACTATCCGCTGCTCAATCCCGCCCAGCGCAAAGCCCTGCAACTGCCCGACAACGACCGCGGCGTCATGCTCACGGCCGTGGACAGCACGGGCACCTGCGGGGGCATCCTCAAAGTCGGCGATGTCTTGCTAGAGCTCGACGGCTATCCCGTGGACAGCACTGGCTCCATCGACATCGACGGTGAACAGACGGAAATGGCAGAAGTGGTCGAGCGCAAATTCGTCGGCGACTCCCTCAAATTGAAGGTGTGGCGCGACCGCCAGGAGCAGGAATTCGAGGTCAAACTCAAGGTCTTCCCCGCCTACTTGATGCAGGCCCACCAGTATGAAAAGCAGCCGGAATACCTGGTGCACGCGGGCTTGGTGTTTCAGCCCCTCGACCACGAATTGATGACCGCTTTCAACCTAACTAGCCTGCGCACGAGGTATTATTACGAATACTATGCCCAGGACGAAATTTACAAAGACTTGCCCGAGGTCGTGGTCCTCACCAGCATCCTGCCCGACGCCATCAACACGTGGGTGCGCGACTACGCGGGCCAGGTGGTGGAGTCGATCAACGGCGTGAAGATCAAGTCGCTCAAGGATGCGGCAGCGGCCTTGGCCAAGCCCCCGGAAGGCAGCCATGTGGTGATCCAATTCGCCGGTGAGGGGCGGCCGGTCGCTTTGGAAAAAGGGCTGATCGCCCCGGCGCACGAGCGGATTCTCCGCAAATATGGGGTGGCCTCGGACCGCTACCTCGCCCCCTGAACCGTCCCCTTTTAACCTCTTTTTTCCATGAAATTTCGCCTGCTGTCCGCCGCCCTGCTGCTGCTCCTCGCGCTTCCCTCTCAGGGAACTGCCGCGCCTTCTCCCGAGACGTCGATTCTGCGCGTCAACATCACCAGCCAAGGCTTCAACTTCGCTCTGCCCTGGCAAAAACAGCGCCCTAGCACGCGCCGCGGCCTGGGGGCCCTGCTGCCGGGAAACCGGGTGCTGGTCACCGCCGAACTGGCTCAAGATGCCAACTACATCGAGCTAGAGCAGGCCGCCTCCGGCAAGCGCATCACCGCTAGGGTCGAAGCCGTCGATTACGAAATCAACCTGGCCACCATCGTGCCCGACGAAGATGCGGGCAGCTTTTTTCAAGGGATGGAGCCCCTCGAGCTCGACGTGGCCCTCAAACCGAAGGCCGCCTTGGAGGTCTGGCAATTCGAAAGCAACGGGACTCCGGTCAGCTCCAGCGTGGAGTTCAATCGGGTCGACCTGGGGCCCTACTTTTTAGAAGACCAATTTTTTCTCATCTTTCAGGCCAATGGCGCGGTGCAATACCGCAGCGGCACCTTCACCTTGCCAGTGATTCACCAAGGCAAGCTGGCTGGTATGTTAGTGCGCTACAATTCCCGCGATCAGGTGTCCGACATCCTGCCCGCCACCATGGTGGACCGCTTTCTCAAGGACGTGGCGACGCCTCCCTACGAAGGCCTCCCCAGCTTTGGGGTGCGCATGTCGCCCACGCTTGATCCCCAGCTGCGCAGCTTTTTGCAGCTGGACGCGGCCAACGGCGGGGTTCTCGTCACCGATGTCACGCCCGGCTTTTCGGCGGCGGTGGCTGGAGTGGAGCAGGGCGATGTCATTTTGGAAATGAACGGACACAAGATTGACGCGCGCGGTTCTTACGAGGACCCAGACTACGGCCTGCTGGGGAGCGGCCACCTCGCCCGCGGCAAGGCCCAAGCGGGCGATATCATGAAGTTAGTGCTGGTGCGCCACGGGCAGCGCCGGGAGTTAGAGGTGCCCCTGCTGCGCAAGCAAGCCCAAGACTACTTGGTGGATCCCTACGTTTTCGACCGCCAGCCGCGCTATGTTATTCTGGGCGGAGTGCTCTTCCAAGAGCTCACCCTCCCCTTCCTCCAACTCGCCGGCAAAGAATGGCGCGATCGCGCCGCCTTCCGCCTCGTCTACGCCCAAGCCAACCAGGACGAATACCTCAAGGCCGGTCGCAAAAAACTTGTTTTCATCAGCGGAGTCCTCCCCGCGCCTTGCACCCTGGGCTATGAGCGCCTCGCCGGTTTGATCGTCAATCAAGTCAACGGCAAGGAAATCACCGACCTCGCTTCCCTGGCTGAAGCCATCAAAGCCCCCCGCGACGGCATTCACCGCATCGATGTCGTAGACGGCCCCCGCACGATTTACCTCGACGAGGCCCAGGCCAAGCAAGACAACGCCGAATTCCTCCCGAGCCGCTATCGCATCACCGCGATGGAAAACCTCAAGTGAGCGGCTCGTCCGGGGCGCGCGGGGGGGCTTCCCGCGCTAGCCAGGCGAGGGCTTGCTCGCGGGTCGTCAGGCTGCCGTCGAGTTGTTGGTCCTGCACTGCGGTGAGGAGGCGGCCGATTTCTCGGCCCCGGGGATAGC
>CALQKQ020000220.1 GCA_943331195.2 Akkermansia muciniphila
AAACTGCAGACCAGCACCCACCCGCGTCCGATCCCCGAAAAAGGAGTCGGCCATCCCCTGACGAATCTCTACATCTCCCTCCATGCCTCTCACCCCTCCCTTGCCGCGCGGCGCCCTCCTAGCTCTAGCGGCAGCCTTTCTCGGGTGGTTATTCGATGGTTTTGAAATTGGCCTCTTCCCCCTCATCGCCCGGCCCGCCCTCCTCTCCATGCTCGGCCCCGGCGGCGAGGGGGACATCGGCCTGTGGATGGGCCGGATTACCGCCGCCTTTCTGCTAGGCGCCGCCCTCGGCGGCGTGGCCTTTGGTTGGCTCGGCGACCGCGTCGGCCGGGTGCGCGCGATGTCCCTTAGCATTCTGTGTTATTCCCTTTTTAGCGGTGCCGCATTCTTGGCGGCCGATCCCTGGCATCTCGCCCTCTTCCGCTTCGCCGCCGCCATCGGCATGGGCGGCGAATGGGCCCTCGGCGTCGCCCTCGTCATGGAAGTGTGGCCCGAAAACCACCGCCCCTGGCTCGCCGGAGCCATCGGGGCCGCCGCCAATATCGGCATGGCCTTGGTCGGTGTCGTCGCTCAAATCTGGCCCGTCACTCCAGACTCCTGGCGCTGGATGTTTCTCATCGGAGCCTCCCCGGCTCTCCTAACTTTTGCCATTCGCCTCTTTGTTCCGGAATCCGAGCGCTGGCAGCACGCTCGCGATGCCGCAACCTCCCTAGCAGCCTCCTCACCCGCTTCTCCTCTGCGCACCATCCTCCAGCCGCCCTTGTTAAGGCGCACCCTGGTCGGAATTGCCCTAACTTCAGTCGCTCTCATCGGCACCTGGGGATCCGTGCAATGGATTCCCCTATGGGCTGACCAACTCACGGCGGGTGCCGCCAAAGGAGCCAATGCCACCACTCAGACCATCTCCTCCCTCGGTGCCACCTTGGGCAGCCTCATGGCCCCTATTCTGCTAGGCAAGGTGACGCGCCGCTTCGGCTACAGCGTCCTCTGCGTCCTGTCCCTGGTGGCCTGCGCCATCCTTTTTCGCACCCAAACCGCCTACGGCCCGCCTTTTTTAAGCTTCGTTTTCCTCACCGGTCTCAGCACCGCCGCTTTCTATGGCTGGTTTCCTCTCTATTTGCCAGAACTCTTCCCCACCCGAGTCCGCGCCACCGGACAAGGACTCTGCTTCAACGCCGGCCGCATCGTCGCCGCCGCCGGTGCCCTCACCAGCGGTCAACTCGTCGCCCACTATGGCGGCTATCCCCAAATGGGCGCCGTCATCACCCTCGTCTATCTCCTCGGCCTCGGCATCATCTGGCTCGCCCCCGAAACCCAAGGCCAATCCCTCCCAGATTAGCCTCCCCCCTCCCCATGTCCGCCCTCCCCATCCATGTCGTCGACGCCGCCCTCTATTTCCTCCCCGTGCACACCCGCGTGCCCCTCAAATTCGGCACCGAGACCCTAACAGAGGTTACCTGCGCCCGGGTCCGCCTGGTCGTCGAAACCGCCGTCGGCCGCAGCGCCATCGGCTGGGGCGAAACCCCCCTCAGCGTGCAGTGGGTCTGGCCTTCCCCCCTGCCCTATGCCGAACGCCTCCAGGCCTTGCAGGACTTCTGCGGCCGCTTGGCCCAAGCCTGGCGCCGTTTTGATGCCTCCGGCCACGCCCTCGAGGTCGGCTATGATTTTCTCGAACACCGCCTCCCCGACCTCCTCCGCCAATGCAATGCCGCCCGCCCCCCCGAGGCCCCCATGCCCTACCTCGCCGCCCTCGCCTGCGCCGCAGCCTTCGACCTCGCCCTCCACGACGCCTGCGGCCACGCCCTAGCACTTCCTATTTACCAAACCTACGCCCCCCCCTTCCTCACCCGTGATTTAGCCTCCTATCTCACGCCCGCCGCCGACCGGGCCCACGACCTTTCCTTCCAAGGCCTTTACCCAGCCGACTTCCTCCGCCCCCAGCGCCGCGACACCCTGCTCGCCTGGCACCTCGTCGGCGGACTCGATCCCCTAGACGCCAGCGACCTCAGCGGAGCCGAACCCCGCGATGGACACCCCGTCACCCTCGTCGATTGGATCGCCCAAGACGGCTTGCGGGCCCTCAAAATCAAGCTCTGCGGGCACGACCCCGCCTGGGATTGGGACCGCCTCCTCCGCGTCGGCCGCCTCGCCCTCGCTCACGAGGTGCTCTGGCTATCCGCTGACTTCAATTGCACCGTCACGGACCCCGCCTATGTCACCGAAATCCTCGACCGCCTCCGCGACGAGGAACCGCGCGTCTTCGCGCTGCTGCTCTATGTGGAGCAACCTTTTCCCTACGAACTCGATGCGCACCCTCTCGCTGTACATTCAGTTAGCGCGCGCCGCTCCTTGTTTCTCGACGAAAGCGCCCACGACTGGCGCCAGATCCGCCGGGGCCGCGAACTGGGCTGGACCGGCGTCGCCCTCAAAACCTGCAAAACCCAAACCGGTGCCCTCTTGAGCCTCTGCTGGGCCCAAGCCCATGGCATGACCCTGATGGTCCAGGACCTCACCAATCCCATGCTGGCCCAAATCCCCCACTGCCTCCTCGCCGCCCACGCCCACACCATCGCCGGAGTCGAGACCAACTCCATGCAGTTCTATCCAGAGGCCTCCGCCCCCGAAGCCGCCGTCCATCCCGGCCTCTACCGCCGCCGCCACGGATCCATTAACCTAACATCCCTGCACGGCCCCGGTTTTGGCCTCCGCGCCGCCGAGATCCCACGCACCTTGCCCGCGCCCCTCTGAGCGCGGTGCCGCCGCCCCCGTCACCTCCCAGCCCAAAAGGCAGCGGCGCCTAACTTTCGCTAAGAATGCCGTCCACCAGGCGGTAGCGCCGGGCCATGCGATCTGCTAGGGAAGGATCATGCGTGACCAGCACCAGGGCCGTTCCCTCCTCCGCATTCAATTCCATGAGCAAGTCCATCAGCCGACTAGCACTAGCCGCATCAAGGGCCCCGGTGGGTTCGTCGGCGAGGAGCAGCCCCGGCTCCCGAATCAAGGCCCGCACCACCGCCACCCGCTGGCGCTCCCCGCCAGATAGCTGCATCGGCTTTTTGTCAAGGTGCGCCCCCAGCCCCACCCGGTTGAGGAGGCGCCGCGCCCGCTCCAAAACCTTGGCGCGATCCGGCCGCTGCCTCCCTCCCAAGGTCGGAATGAGCACGTTCTCCAGGGCGCTGCACTGCGGCAACAAATGGTGCAATTGAAAAATGAAACCGAGGCGACTGGCCCGCAGGTCGCTGAGGGCCATCTCATCGCGGTATGGCACCTCCGCGCCAAACAATTTGACCGTGCCACTGTCAGGCTCATCAAGCGTTCCTAGCAGGTTGAGAACGGTGCTCTTGCCGCACCCGCTTGAGCCGGAAATCGACAGGGTTTCCCCCGCCGCCACGGACAAATCCAACCCAGTGAGGACGCGCTGTTCGGGCCCGCCCGGGGCAGCCCGATAGGCTTTGGTGACGTTGTGAAGTTCTGCAATCATCGGAGTTCTTTTATCCAGCGGCGGGCTTTAAATTCGAAGCGAGGCAAGGTGCCCTGCGGCACCACCTCCACATCCATGCGCAACTGGAAGGTGTCGCGCAAGGCCAGCGCAATCCGCTCCGCCACCGCCGCGGAATCGCGCACGCTGAGGGGCACTTCCACCACCAGCTTCAAGTCGAGCAGCGCGCCCTGCCTCACTTCGCGCACCTGGTATTCCACCACCTCGGCAAAGCGGCGCAACACCCCGTCCACCGCGCTAGGATAAATATTGACCCCGCGCACGCAAATCATGTCGTCAAGGCGCCCCAGAATGCCGCCCTCCAAGCAAAGCCCCCCGTCCTCCCCATAACATTTTTTCACCAGATCGCCCGTGCGGTAGCGCAGCATGGGACTTCCCAAGCGATGCAGCGTGCTCAGCACCAACTCGCCCGTGGCCCCCTCCAAAACCTCGCGCCCCGTGGCCGGATCCAGCACTTCCGCAAAATAGGCGTCTTCTAACACCCGCAGGCGGCCCGCATCGCGGGGATCCTGGTAACTTACCGGACCCGTTTCGGTGAGTCCGTGGTGATCCAAAACCATGACCCCAGGCCAGAGCGCCTCAATGCGGGCCCGCACCTCGGGTTGGCTGCCCCCAGGTTCCCCCGCCACCACGATGCGCCGCAGCGCCCAAACCCCTTTGCGAAAGGCCTCACTTTGTTCCTTCATGGCACCCAAATGCAGCGCATACGTCGGCGTCGTGCAGATCACCGTGACCTCGTGGTCCAACATCAACTGCAGCCGTGCATTGGTGCTCATCCCACCGCCCGGAATCACCAGGCAGCCAATCCGGCTCGCCGCCTCAAAGGCGGTCCAAAATCCCAAAAAGGGTCCAAACGAAAAGGGGAAAAAAAGCCGATCTTCGCCCGGCTCGATGCCGAAGGCCTCAAAGATTTCCTGCCACAAATTGAGCATCCCACCCCAGTCGTCGCGGCTGTCCAACCAAGTTAGAGGAGGCCCCGTCGTGCCGCTGGTCTGACAAAATCGGGTGTAGTTTTCCAGCGGGTACGTGTGGTTGGAACCATAGGGCGGAAAGTTTTCCCGGTCCTGCACCAGCAAGCGCTTCGTCATCAGCGGGCAGCGCTTGACGTAGTCGTCCAGCGAAGTCGCCACCGCGAAGTTCATCAGGCGCTTGCGATGAAATGCATTGGTCGTCTGCACCGTGTCCAGCAAGGCGCGCAACCGCTCCCATTGCCGCTGCCGGATAGCCAGGCGGAACCGATCGATTTCTTCGCTGCGCAACACGGCGTTCATTAGCAACCTAACTCACCTGCCAAGTCCGAGTGCTCACATCCACATAGCCAGGTGCCAGCGCCGGGCTGACCACCGCCGCCGCCGGAGCGGCCGCCGCACTCGCCTTGGGCGGCCCGGCATGTCCCAGAGGCCGGTATTTCATCACCATCGCCACCCCAGCCGCCGCCAGCAGCATCCCCATATAGAAAGGCCAGCGGGTCTCTCCCCACACCTGGTCCTTGGTCACACTAACGATCGCATTGACGATCGGGGCCCCCGCGAAAACAATCGCCGGCACCAGCAACACCAAGCCCTTAGACTCCACCGGACCCCGCCCAGAACTCAAGGCCATCAACAGAAAATACGCCCCCACCGCGCCCGCCAGACCAGCCAGCAAGCTCCACGTCAACCCACCCGAGGGAAACGTCATCGGCGTGCCCTTAGCCTTCATCACCAGCATGGGACCCACAATCCCCACCACAAAATACGCCACCCCCACCATGAGAAAAGCCTTCATGCGCGAACCCACATCCGGCGGCCCCGCCGGATTCATCAGCATGCTGCCCTTGTGCAGGAGCACACTATAGAGCCCCCAGCAAAGGACGGTGCCAAGGGCGTAGAGCAATGCGGTGTTATTCATTTTGGGAGGATTCACAGAGGGATAGGTGGATGTTCAGGGAGGGAGTAGCGAGGAAGGAAAATCAGTCAGCGCTTCAGGATCAACGCAGGAAATACGTTCGCGAAATAGGTCAGGAATCGCCGTGGCCCGCATTTCTCGCGTCCCCGGCACCGCTACCACCGCCACCACCACCAATTCCCCCCGCGCCGCCAGCACCCGCGCTCCAGGGTCGTCAGGATGTTTCCAAAACCTAAACTGGTAGCGAATCGCCTTGCTCCGCATCTCCGCCACAAGCAGTTCGACCTCGAACTCCTCCTCAAAAAGAAGCGGTTGGCGATACTCCGCCGAGGCCTTCAGCCGCGGCCAGCCAGTGCTGGTATCGCTGGCCCCCTGCTGCAAGGGATGCACCGAGAGCCCCAGCGAGCGGTAAAAGGCGTGCTCCGCTTCCTCCATCCAACGGAAAAAGTTGGAAAAATGGGCAATCCCCGCCAAATCCGTCTCCGCAAAGCAGACGCGTTGGCGATGAAAGTAGCGATGGGACATGGCGAAGGAAAACTTCCCACTGCTTCCCCCGACCCATCCGCGACGCAAGCGCCAAGCGCTCCTCCTGACAGTCGGCGGAACCTCCGCCACCTGACTTGCCACAACCGCCTACCCTGAAGCCAGGGCCCGCACCGTTTCCAAGTGGAGCCGCGCGATCCCCTCCAGGCTCAGCCCGCCCCACTGATAGCCCCCCGCCAACGCAAAAAGCAGCGGGATGCCCCGCGACCGGGCCCAGTCGACCACCCAGCGCTCCCGCTCGCAAATATGCTCGGTCCCAATCCCCCGCAGCCCTCCCGCCGCTTCATGGACGTCCATGCCCGCATTGTAAATCAATAAGCCAACCCCCTCCAACGCCTCCGTGGACCGCCGCACCGCTTCCAAATAGCGCGCCGCATCCCCGACCAGTTCCACAAAGTGAGGCTCCCCAGGACCCGGCCGCCAGCGGTCGTATTGCCGCACGCTGACATCCGCTAGGCGCACCCCTGGGTGACGCCGCAAGATCTGGGCGGTCCCCCCGCCAAAATGGGCGTCGAGATCGAGAATCCCCACCGTCCCCACCTCCTCAAGCGCC
>CALQKQ020000221.1 GCA_943331195.2 Akkermansia muciniphila
ATGGATCAAGTCATCACCAGTGGCAGCGGCCATTTTGCCACGGGTCAGACGCTGACGCGGGTGATTACGGTTCCCTACAATGATGCGACTAACCCCTTCGTCCACGCCTACCACCCTGATCATGATAACAAAGACGCCCGTGGCGAGGATCTCCCGGCCGGCGTGGAGTCGCCCAACATCACCCGCACCTGCAAGTTCATTTTCACGACCAGTCCACCGGCCGGCAGCAGCGTTACCAGCGGGTGGGGCAGCAATGTCATCGGCGGCACCTACGTCGAAACCATGACCGGGGTCCACAAAGACCCCCTCATCCTCTCCGGCACCTTCGAACTCCGCCGCGCCTCCCAAATCGGAACGCTTTCGCAGTAATCTCTGAAACCCTGACGCATAAAGCAGAAACCCCTCCAACTCTTAACCTAAAACTATTAACTCTTCCCACTCCATGAAAAAGACCGCCCTATCCGCCGCCCTGCTATGCCTGGCACCGAGCAACCTGCACGCCGAAGTGCCCTTGTTCATCAACTACCAGGGCAAAGTCGCCGATTCCACCGGCCTGCCCCTCGGGGCCAGCGGCACCGCCGCGTCGCCGGTGGCCGCCCCCGTCAACCGCAAGGTGATCTTCCGCATCTTTGATGCCGCAACGGGCGGCAACCGTTTGTGGTCGGAAGAACAAACCGCGACCATTTCGCTGGGTGTGTTCAGCGTCCTGCTGGGCAATGGTATCAATCCGACGGGCACCGCCTCAACGGAAAGCCGTCCCAACCTCGATACGGTTTTCACCCCCGGTAACGCCACCAGCCGCTTCCTCGAAATTACGGTCGATAACGGCGACAATGCCATCACCGACTCCGACGTCGCGATCAGCCCGCGCCAGCAGATCACCAGCACCGCCTTTGCGCTCCATGCCAAGGTCGCCGATGGCATCGCCTCTTCGACCGACCTGGCGATCAATCCGGTGACGGGCACTGCCACCAACTACGGCCTCGGCTGGTACGGCACAGGCCGCACCTTCAACAGCATCGCGGTCGATGGCCCGGTCCTCTACGGCAACAGCGGTGGCGCCCTCGGCTCAGCTGTGGGTGCGACCAAAAACATCGCCCTCAACTGGAACGCCAGCGGCCAGGTCGGCGTGGGGGCCACTTCAACTTACGATACCAACAACAAACTCACGCTCCAAGGGGATGACAGCACGACTCCCGCCCGGCAGTTGGTCATCCGCGGCAACAGCGACACCACCGAGCGGCTCAACATCGGCTTCGACACCACCGCCAATCAAGCGACCCTGCAATCCTACACCGCCGCCTCGACCACTGGCAACATGGTGCTCAATCCCAGTGGCGGCAACGTCGGCATCGGCGCCACGTCCCCAGCCTACAAACTCGACGTCGCTGGCACGGCCCGGGTGACGTCTACCCTGACCGTGGGAGGAGCGGTCACGGCGGCGAGCTTTACGGGGAGCGGGGCAAACCTAACTTCAGCAACCGTGCCGATGGCTGCCTTGGTCGCGGCTGTGAAGGAGGCACTTTGCCCCCCCGGCTCGATCATGGCGTTCGGAGGAACGACGGCACCGGCGGGCTGGCTTCTTTGTGACGGCACATCCTACACCCGGACGACGTATGCCACGCTTTACGCTGCGATTGGCAACGCTTACGGAACGAAAGATACCGCTAGCTTCAATATGCCCGATTTCCGCGGACGCTTCCTCCGGGGATCGACCACAGGTAGCAGCCGTGATCCTGACTATGCTTCGCGACTGGCAAGTAACGCTGGCGGTAACACCGGGGGAAATGTCGGAAGTTTACAGACTGATGCATTCAGGGAGCACAGGCACGACTACTACGATATTTTCCATTCCGAGGGAGGTGGTTCGGTCAGCGTACCCAGTAACAAAGGATCCGGCGATTCAGATAATGACAATTCTGGATGGCAGATCGCCCGGACAAGCGACTCCACGGGCGGAAACGAAACCCGCCCGGTTAACGTCACCGTCAACTACATCATCAAGTATTAATGGATCGGAATGGAGTTGACTTAGACGCTGATGTCCCACCCGCCTTTCCTTGCCGCGCCGCTGCGGCCCGCCTCGCCCATCGCCCTTTTTGCGCGTGATCCCTTGGTGGGGATGAGGGTGGCGCGGCCCTGGGTGGGGCCCGCCCCCAGCGGGCGCTGGCATGGCCCACCATGAGACGCGCTGGGCGCGCCGCCGCCCTCCTTTTGGATTTCAAACATGTTTTTTCGTTCGTTCACTCACATTTTCTCTATCATGAACACCCGTCTCATCCGTTGGCTGGCCGCAGGGCTTGCCTTGGCTGCCGCACCTTTGACCAAGGCGCAGCCTTACGACGCCTCCGCGGGAAACTTTAACTGGATCTTCGCGCCGTATACCGGTACGGGAACCGCCGCTACGCCGTACGGCCCGCCGACCACGCAGGGGACGGCCGCCAACCAGATCAGCAACCAATCGTCACTGCCGCAAACGGTAAGCAGCAACTTCCAAGGGGTGGGCCAAGTGGCGGGATCCTCCAGCGCCAATAAGGTGGACCCGGTGCCGGCCTACACCTACGCCGCGACCTACCCAGCGACTTCGACCGGCTCAATCGTGCTGGAGAACAGCTTCTTTGGTGGGACCTTTGCTTCGGGCGTGCCCCGCTATTTCATGGGTGATGTGATGTCCCCGCCACTGGTCAAGGCCGACGGCGTGACGACCGCACCAGCGAACTACTGGCGGATCAAACCGGTGGAACCGGGCGAGGTGATCAACGGCACCACCCCCGTCGCCGCCTACAGCGTCAACGTCACCGCTTGCAGCACGGCCAGTAAACAAGTCACGGTGGCCAGCATCACCTCGGGAGTGGTGGTGGGCGCGACGCTGCTGGGCGAGCCGATCACCGCGATCACTGGGACCAACATCACCCTGGCTGGAACCGCCAACCAGACGATCTCCGGCGCGACGGCGGTGACGGTGACGCCCGCGATGAGCTATTATTACAGCCCGCACAAGGAACGGGTTTACGCGTCCCAGCCGGGGCGGGTGCAGATCACCTGGGTGTCCCTGGCGGCGACGACGGGTGGAACCTATGGCGTGACCACCGAGACCTTTGCGGTGTCGTCTAACACGGCCGCCAGGGTGCGCACAATTTACTGGACGGAAGGAAGTTTTGACGGGCCAAGGGTACCCGTGACGGATGGCCGGATCACCACCGTGAGCCCGGTGTTCAACAGCAGCGTGCCCAAAGCCGTGGCCCAGGAGGTCGACATCCCCGGCTACGTGCCGAATGCGGAGAATTTGACCACGCTTTCCTTCGATAAATACAACGGCAGCGGGATGATCCATGCCTACAATGTAGAGGGGCGGATCCTGATTGAGTACCTCGGCAATGTCCGGCTGGGCAACAATGTCTATGAATCCATCGGTGTCGATGTGGTGGATATGGTGCGCGCCCCTGACATCAATTACGCGACGGTTCATTTGGGTACAACACTTGCCCCGCATGACGGCGATGCCGCTTTAACCGCCTCGCCGCTGCTCAGCACCCAGGCGGGTGGCACCAGTTATTACGGAACCTCCGCCAAGGCCGACGGCACGGCAGAGTATATCGCCGAGCGCGAGAGCGGCAGAGCCAACGCCCCTGATAACGGCAGCCCGACATCGCCCGATGCTTACAACAAGGTGGTTTTTTACTGGATGGAGGATGGCAATTTCGGCATGAAGTGGCCGAAGTATCAGGACCGCTACTGGCTGCGCTGGTCCCCCAATCTGGCCGATTATGCCCACTACACGGTGGATGCAACGGGCAGCACGGCAGACAACGGCCTGCAATTCACGGACGGCTTGTTGCCGCAAATCGTCTATCAGGACGACAGCAACCAGGTGGAGGCCAAAATCGACGATACCACCCAGCGCCTTTATGTGGGGTTTGAAAGCGGCGCGGACCTGCGCAACCGCTCGCTGCTGAAGTTCACCAATACGGGAGCGACGTGGTATGTGAATCTTTACACCCAGGCCGAGGACCGTTCCAAGTCGTTGAGTTCGGTGTCGCTGAGCACCGCCGATGGCGTCACCACCGCCACCGTGAGCAGCACGGCAGATCTGGAGGTGGGCATGGTGGCAACCAGCTTCAGCGGCACCGGCATCATTGCCAGCATCCTTGATTCAACCCGCTACACCCTCAGAAACTATGTGGCGGAATCGCCCGTGATTTCCAATCCAAGTTTTGAGCAAAACGCGGTGAGTGGGAATAATGGATACCTGACCGGAACCACCGGCATCTCCGGTTGGACCTACGAAGGGACTGCTCGGTATGGCCTGAATACGGCAGGATTCACTTTTGCTGACAATGGGACCATCCCCAACGGAACCAATGTCGCCTTTCTCCAAAATCTGTTGAACGCGGGTGGTGGTTTGAGGACGACCATTACCGGACTTGTCGTCGGAAATACCTACACCGTATCGATGGGGGTCAATTCGCGTGCGGCCGGGAATGACTCGATATTGAAAATAACCGCCGGCACCGCTTCCACGGTCCCGGAAACCATCATTTCGGGTTCTTATCAAACCAAGATGCTGGCCTTTACGGCCACCGCCACCACCGCCTCCCTGTTCATTGAAAACACGCGCATCGATAGCGATAACAGCCTGCTCGTCGATAACCTTTCCATTACCGATTCCCTAGTGACTTACACGGTGGAGAGCGATCAGGCGGCGCGCATTGATGCGACTACGGTGGCCACGGTGGGGACGCGCCTGGCACCACCCGTCGGGCATGAGGTGGGCGGCTATATCTCCAGCGGGACGGGCTACTACCCCGCAGGCTATCTCAACCCAAGTGTGGTCGGCGTCGCCGCCGCCAATGCGGGGGCCATCATCCCCGTCAATGCCCTGCCGACGGACAGTCAGCTGACGGTGCGCTGGTTCAAAAAAATCGCAGCCCCGGGCGCCAAGTTCAAGGATCTTTATGTGCCCGGCAAGGTCGGCCGGTACACCGTGAGTTATCCAACAGCACCCTCGCAGATCGTGATCGCCCAGGGGGTCGGCACCGGCGACCTGTCAGGGGAGGAAGGCGCCGGCACGGTTTATGTGCAAAACAATCACACCCAGCCGGGGTACAATCCCAACGAGGAACATGCCTTCATGATGAACGGCACCCCGTCCCGCGCCTACGCCCTGCGCGACGATTTGAACATCCAGTCAGGGACGCCTTATACCTCAGAGCCCTATGTTCTGGTGGCCTACACCAGCGCGACGGACCAGCGGCCAGCCATGCACGCCTATAAAGTATTGCGCAGCAATGCCAGCTTCAACTTCGACTACACCGCCACGGCGGGGACTCTGCTGGTGAAACCCTATCCGCTGCCGCTCCTGCCTTTGGCCATGACGGGCACCGGCACCGAGCGCACCGCCAAGGATCTGGAAATCATCAGTGCGGCGGATGCTCCCAGCAACACGGGTTTCACCACTGATCCGGCCTACTCCAGCTTCACCTTTAAGGACCGCAAGGGCTTCACCTGGATTCACCGCGGGCCGCATGACGTTCCAAGGCAGATGAGTTCCTCCGCCAGCGGGACCACCACCGTCACCGTCTCCAGTACCACTGGACTGGTGGCGGGAATGGCCGTCCGCGGCACCGGCATCAGCGGCACCGCTTCGATCGTCAGCATCAATGCCAATGGCACCAGTTACGTGTTGTCGCAGAGTGTGACGGCGGCGGCGCAACTGTGGTCTTATTCGCCAGCTTTGTCGATGAAGCTCTATTACACCAGCCAGGATGGATTTTTCGTTCCGGGAGAGTCCCGCACGGCCGCGCAGCCGGCCGTGGGCACGATTCTGCCCTTTCTTCGTAATCCGGCCCGCACCGGTCAGCTGCTTTCGATCAATAACATCGACGCCAATGCTTCAGGGGCGCCCGGCCAGGACGACGAGCCGCTGACGATCATGTATCGCCCCGCATGGCCCACCAATGCCCCCGAACTGCGGGTGGGCGAAACCTTGGCCCTGCCCAAGTTCGGCCTGCCACAGATCCGGGGCCAAAAAAGTGCCCAGGTGCTCTACCAGCAGTCCGTCGCCAAGGATACCACCAATTCGTTTACCAAAAACAGCGTGACGCTGTTCGATCCGACCCGCGAAAAGACCGTGGCCATTGATACCGCAGGATTGACCCAGTTGCCCACCTCGATTGCTACCAGCGTTTACCAGGGCAAGACCTATTTCCAAAAGCTGCCACCCGACCTGCAGCAGCGGTTCTACTTTGACCCACTGCGCGGTAGCAAGGGCACCCTCGTGCTCAAGGGCGTCTTCCACGACGAGGCCGCCGGCGAAGATTACTTCGATCTGAACCTCTTAACCGCCGCGCAGGAGACCGCGATCACTGACTTGGAAACCACCACGGGTGAGGACCACACCGCATGGCTCACGGCCATCAAGACCCTCATGACGAAGGTGGAAACCTTTATTGAAAACCCATCG
>CALQKQ020000222.1 GCA_943331195.2 Akkermansia muciniphila
CCCCCCCACCCGCAGGCGGCCTCGGCCAAACCAACGCCTCCAGCGTCGACTCCGAACTCGCCGTCGCCGGCCTCTTCGACAAACCCCTCGGCGGCCCCCTCCCCAACCCCTTCTTCGGAAAAACCGAATCCTTCGCCGCCCTCCCCTTCACCCCCATGTTCCTCGTCGGCCGCCTCGACGGACCAGACCCCGCCACCGCCCGCCGCCTCCTCGACGACGCCCTCGCCACCGAAGCCACCGGCCTCTACGGCAAAGCCTACATCGACCTCGCTCAAAAAAACGAACCCGGCTATAAGTTAGGCGAAGACTGGCTCCTCGCCGCCGCCCGCGCCCTCGAACTCCAGGGCATCCCCACCATGGTCGACTCCCTCCCCTCCACCCTGCCACCCAACTTCCCCATGCAGGATGCCGCCTTCTACCTCGGCTGGTACACCCAAACCGCCGACGGCCCCTTCCTCAACCCCGCCTTCACCTTCCGCCCCGGCGCCATCGCCTGCCACATCCACTCCTTCAGCGCCACCTCCCTCCGCAACAGCCGCGACTTCTGGTGCGGCCCCCTCCTCGCCAAAGGCGCCGCCGCCGTCCTCGGCAATGTCTGGGAACCCTACCTCCAATTCACCACCCACCTCGACGCCTTCACCAACGGCCTCCTCGCCGGTCGCAACCTCGCCGAAGCCGCCTGGGGCGCCACCCAAGCCCTCTCCTGGATGAACGTCGTCCTCGGCGACCCCCTCTACACCCCCTTCCCCGCCACCCCCCCCCCAGCCAACCTCAAAGTCGACGCCGACTACAAAGCCCTCCGCCTCGCCATGGCCCGCTGGGGCAAAGAAGGCCCCGCCAACCCCGAACTCATGAAAAATCTCAAGCTCGCCGGCACCTCCCTCAAAAGCGGCCCCATCTTCGAATTCATGGCCCTCCACTCCCAAGCCGGCAGCTCCACCCCAGAACTCGAAGCCAACGGCTGGTTCCGCCTCGCCCTCCAAAACTACCCCGCCACCCCAGACAAAATCCGCGTCCTCCTCGAACAAGCCGACGCCCGCCGCCGCGAAGGCGCCCCCAAACCCGCCCTCAAACTCCTCACCAAAATCACCGAAGACTACCCCAACGCCCCCGAAACCGCCGCCGCCCGCGCCTGGATCCAGCTCCTCCGCCCCGCCGCCCCGTGAACCCCTCCCCCCCCGCCGCCCGCTACCCAGACTTCCTGGCCCACCACTTCCCCCCCGCCGCCCTCGCCGAACCCTCCTGCGCCAACTCCCCAGAACCAGACGAACTCGCCTGGCAAAGCCGCTGGTTCGCCGGCGACTTCGGCCGCAACTTCCTCACCACCGACGGAAAACCCGTCGCCCTCATCGACTTCGGCTGGTGGAACCACGGCGCCGGCCCCGACTTCCGCGACTGCGTCCTCTCCCTCGACGGCGAAACCAAACGCGGCAGCATCGAACTCGACCGCGACGCCCGCGACTGGGACCACCACGGCCACAGCGCCAATCCCGCCTACCGCGATACCATCCTCCACCTCCAACTCGGCCACCGCTCCGGCGGCGACTGGTTCACCCGCACCGACCAACACCTCCTCGTCCCCCAAGTCCGCCTCGACCTCGCCTCCCCCACCGGCGATTTTCAAAACCCTCCCCCCGCCGCCGCCCGCCCCGGCCGCTGCCTCCACGTCTTCCGCCAACTCGGCTTCGCCAAAACCATCGCCATCCTCGAAGCCGCCGCCCGCTACCGCCTCGAACGCAAAGCCGCCCGCCTCCAGCGCACCGCCGCCATCCACGGCCGCGACCAAATGCTCTTCCAAGCCATCGCCGACGCCCTCGGCTACAGCCGCAACCGCCTCCCCCTCACCGTCCTCGCCCAGCGCCTCCCCCTCAAACTCCTCATCAACCGCCCCGACGACGCCGCCGCCCTCCTCTTCGGCGTCAGCGGCTTCCTCTCCGGCCAAACCTTCGACCACGCCGACCGCGACACCCAGCGCTGGCTCCGCACCCTCTGGGACCAATGGTGGCGCTACCGCGACGCCTACGCCCCCGGCCTCCCCCGCCTCCCCCTCCACTGGAACCTCACCGGAACCCGCCCCCTCAACCACCCCCAGCGCCGCGTCGCCACCCTCCACCTCCTCGTCAAACACTGGCCCACCCTCCGCCGCCTCCTCCAGCCCGACACCTTCTCCGAAAAAGCCCTCCGCCGCTTCGCCGCCACCCTCCGCCACCCCTACTGGGACCTCCACTGCACCCTCCAGTCACCCCCCTCCGCCAAACCCCGAGCCCTCCTCGGCAAAAACCGCCTCAACGAAATCCTCGCCAACGTCTGCTACCCCCTCCTCCTCCCCAACCACGACGCCGCCTGGAACGCCTTCCGCCAACTCCCCGCCCCCATCGACAACGAAAAAACCCGCCGCGCCTCCCTCCGCCTCTTCAGCGGCCACCCCGATCAAGCCCGCCTCACCAGCAAACTCTGGCAACAACAAGCCCTCCTCCAAATCTACGAAGACTTCTGCCTCGCCGACAACTCCGCCTGCGCCACCTGCCCCATGCCCGAGCAAGCCGCTGCCCCCCTCCTTCCCTAGGCGCAACCTCCCAGGCCCTACTCGCCCGCCACCGCCTGCCCCCTCGGCTGCCGCGAAATCCACGCCTGGTCCACTATGCTCAACTGCTCCATACCCACCCGCCGCAGCGCCCCGCCCTCGTCCCGCAACACCACTTCCCCCTCAGCAGCCGACACCAACTTCCCCAACAGGCGAGACCCCGCCTGGCTCGTCCACTCCCGGTAGTGCTGCGCCTCCAGCCGCTGCCGCCGCTCGTCCGCCGCCGCCACCACCGCCTCCCGCCGCTCCACCGCCACCCGCAGCCGCTCCAAAATCGGCATCGCCCCATTCAATTCCTGCCCCCGCCCCGTCTTCACCCGCGCATACCCCTTAATCCGCTCCAACTCCCGCCCATTCTCATCCAACAACAATAAACAACGAAACCCATTCACCTTAAAATACTCCTTAAACTGCTTCAGCGCCGCCAATCGCTCCGGCGTATACTCGCTCCCTGGACTCCCAATCGGATAAAATAACCGCGCCAATGCCACCCGCTCCGCAGCAAACGCATTAAACTCCGCCGTCGCCAACAAATCATCCGTCAGCGCAATGCTCGGGTCCCCCGACCCCCCACCCACCGCCGAGACCGGCGCCGACTTCCAGCGCGTGTAAAAAAGCATCAACAGCGGCTTGCGCTCCCGACGCGACACCTCCCGCGCTTCCCGCGGGCTTTTATGCCAATACGCTCGCGCCGCCAATTCCAAACCGCTCACCGAAGGCACCTCCGCTGGCGGTGGCAGCAGCGGCACCTCCACCTCCCCAGCTCCCCGCACCGCCGCCTTCGGCAGCAGCTCCTCAGGACCCTCTGCCGGCGGTAAGCCATCCACCCCATCGCTCCCCCCAGGACCTTCCGGAAACAACTCCGGAGGCAGCTCCCCAGGCCCTTCCGGCAACGCCGGAGCCTCGCTCCCCGGCGGCAACTCGTCCCCCGGACGCAACAGCGGCTGAAACGCCTCCCGCTCCGGGCGCGGTCCATCCTCCCCAGGAAGCGGCGGCTCCACCCCAAGCCCAGGCCACACCAGAGGCCCAGCCAGCAGCCAGCAAAAAACCATGCGCTTCATCACGCCATCTCCTTAACTCACCTCCGCCCCCAGCGCCAGCCTTGAAATCATCCCCCTCCTCAAACCGCTCCCAAGTCCCGCAATTCCTCCAGCAGCCGCTCCATCGGCAAACCCACCACATTGCTGTAAGCGCCCACCACCTCCTCGATAATCACCTCCCCGTGCTCCTGCGCCGCATACGACCCCGCCTTATCCAGCGGATTGATCAACCCCAAGTAGCGCTCAATCGCCTCGTCCCCCAGCGCCCGAAAAGTCACCCTCGTCCGCTCCACAAATTCCCGCCGCCGCCCGCTCTCCCCATGGATCAAACACACCGCCGTCCCCACCTCATGCGTCCGCCCCGCCAAGCGCCGCAGCATCCGCCGCGCCTCCGCCACATCCGCCGGCTTGCCCAGCGCCGTCTCATCAATCGATACCAACGTGTCCGCCCCAATCACCCAAGCCCCAGGGTGCCGCGCCGCCACCCACTCCGCTTTCAACGCCGCATTCAACCGCGTCAATTCCCCCACCGGCATGGCCTCGTCGTGCACCTCCTCCACCTCCGCCGCCACCACCACAAAGCGCAACCCCGCCTCCGTCATCAAATCGAAGCGGCGGGGCGAACTCGAAGCCAATACCAACTCAGGAGCCATAGCGTGCATATCCCACCCTAGGCCGCCCCAACTTCTCCTGCCAATCGAAGAATATCAGCGCGCCGGACCTTCCTTAGACGCATAATACGCCACCGCCTCTTCCCGGCTGACAAATCCATCATGATTCACGTCAGCCTCCTTAAAGGCCTCATCGTAAGTCCCCGCCTTGCGCGCAAAAGCCTGCGCCTCCGCCAGCGAAACCCGCCCGTCCCCATTGAGATCCCGCGCCTTAAACGCCTTTGCCTCCGCCGCCGTCATCTCCGGATTCCACTCCGCCTTGCTGATATACCCATCCCCATCCCGGTCCCGCTCCGCAAAAATGCCCGACACAAAATAATCGCTCACTTCCTCCCGCGACAGCCGCCCATCGCCATTGTGGTCCGCCGCCGCAAAGCGGTCCGGCCCCGACGGCGGGGTAGTTTTGCAAGAGGCCAGCGCAAGCACGACAGGGAGGAGCAAAGGAAGAGAACGCATGAATTTAAAAAAACAAAAAACCATTCAAAAAAGCCCGGGCGCACATCCCAGACTCCCTCTCCTTCACTCCAATTTCCGCTCCTGTCGATCAAGAATCACCCCCGCCCCGCCCCAAATCTCAGCACCCCTTTTTTCCTGCTTTCCGCCAAGTCCTAGGCTGTGCCAAGGTAAGCCCCATGCGCCGCCTCCTGCTTTCCTCCCTCCTAGTCTCTAGCTTCCTCGCGCGCGCCGCCGCCGCCCCCGCCACCGCGCCCGCCGCCGCCCCCGCCGCCCCCTGGCCCGCCCTCACCTTCCACCAGCCGCCCGCCCCCCTGCCCGCCGGAGCCATCTCCGAAGACTGGCCCCGCTTTCAAGGCCCCCACGACGCCCCCATCTCCCGCGAAACCGGCATCCGCCAAGACTTCCCTCCCACCGGTCCCGCCCTCGTTTGGGAATGCCAAAAAGGCAGCGGCTACGCCTCCCCCGCCATCGTCGACGGCAAACTCCTCCTCTTCCACCGCCTCAACGGCCAAGAAACCCTCGACTGCCTCGACGCCGCCACCGGCCGCCGCTTCTGGTCCTACGCCTACCCCGCCGAATACCAAGACGACTTCGGCTACGGCGACGGCCCCCGCGTCGGCCCCGTCGTCAGCGGCGGCAAAGTCTACACCTTCGGCATCACCTCCTGGCTCAAATGCCTCGACCTCACCACCGGCCAACTGCTCTGGGAAGTCGATTGCCAGAAAAAATACACCGTCCAAAAATACTTCTTCGGCGCCGGCTCCAGCCCCCTCGTCCACGACGGCTTAGTCCTCGTCAACATCGGCGGCGGCGACGAACAATGCGTCGTCGCCTTCGACGCCGCCTCCGGCTCCGAAAAATGGATCGTCAAACACCCCTGGGGCCAAAGCTATTCCTCCCCCATCGCCGCCTCCTGGCACGGCTCCACCCGCGTCCTCTTCTTCACCGGCGGAAAAAGCGAACCCTCCACCGGCGGCCTCGTCGTCGTCGACCCCGCCACCGGCCAACTCGAAAGCACCTTCCCCTGGCGCGCCCGCCGCTACCCCAGCGTCAACGCCTCCTCCCCCGTCCTCTGCGGCGAAAATCAAGTCTTCCTCTCCCACGCCTACATCGACCGCGGCCACGACCAAAATGGCGGCGTCATGCTCCGCTGCGACGCCTCCGGCAAACTCTCCCCCGTCTGGAACGTCCCCACCCTCGGCTGCCACTGGATGACCCCCATCTACCACCAAGGTCACCTCTACGCCTTCTCCGGCGAAAAAGAGCGCTCCGCCGAACTCGTCTGCCACGAAGCCACCACCGGCCGCCAGCTCTGGCATCAGCAAATGGCCTGGGACCAACCCGGCAAAAACGGCGAAACCATCCCCATGAGCCTCTACCGCGCCAGCCTCCTCAACATCGGCTCCCGCTTCCTCTGCCTCGGCGAATGGGGCACCCTCTGCTGGCTCGACCTCTCCCCCACCGGGGCCCAACGCGCCGCCACCGCCCAACTCTTCACCGCCCAACAATCCTGGACCCTCCCCGCCCTCAGCCACGGCCTCCTCTACGTCCTCCAAAATGAAGAGGACCGCCTCACCGGCACCCCCCCTCGCCTCCTCTGCTACGACCTCCGCGCCACCCCATGACCCGGCGACCCTCCACCACCCTCCTCGCCGCCCTCCCCCTCCTCCTCGCGGCCTGCCGCCCCGTCGAAGAACCCCCC
>CALQKQ020000223.1 GCA_943331195.2 Akkermansia muciniphila
AAACCCTCACCCCCTCCCCCATCGTCGCCCTCAGCTCCGGCCACGCCCTCATCCAGGGCCACTCCCCCCAACCCGACGGCGCCTCCCTTTCCCTCCAAGTCACCACCGCCACCGGCACCTCCTTCCACGCCCACCCCCGCGTCCACGCCCAGCACTTCTCCTGCCGCTTCCCCCAAGACTTCCCCGGAGCCCCTCCCCTGCGCCCAGACCTCCTCTACATCAACGCCCTCGCCGCCCCCGATTCCTCCACCTCCGACCCCGCCAACCTCGAGGCCCAGGCCCTCCTCATCGTCGCCGGCCCCGGACAACTCCCCGACCTCCCCCAAGCCTTCAGCGATGACTTCACCGACGCCGCCGGAAACCGCGACGCCGCCGCCGCCCAGTGGCCCCAACTCCGCCTCCTCACCAACCTCTACCTCACCAGCCGCGCCGCCCGCCTCGCCGGCATCGGCCGCCCCCTCTTCGACCTCGCCACCCCCACCGACCTCACCTGGTTCCGCCAAAACCTCTCCCTCTTCGACTTCGACCAGCGCGACCGCGATTGGTCCTCCCCCCTCGGCCACCGCGTCGCCCCCGGCTTCTGGCAAGCCGCCTGGAATTCCTGGTTCAACCCCAGCAACAGCCACCCCTGGGACGGCAACCCCGCCAACCAATCCCAAGCCAATCACCGCCCCTACACCTTCACCAACGACCTCGCCGACCTCCTCATCCTCCACCAAAGGCGGCGCTCCCTCCCCCGCCCTTTCCCCGACCACCGCGACGACCTCTCCCGCCAAGCCCTCGCCAACCTCCTCGCCCTCCAACACCAAGGCCCCAACTCCTTCGCCCTCCCCGAAGCCTCCCGACAAACCGAAAACTACACCGCCGGCTCCTGGCACTATGGCCTCTTCGAATCCGGCGAATGGCTCACCGAAGGCTCCGGCTGGTTCGCCAACCCCGCTCACGCCGACCACCGCCGCGGCGGCGTCTTCCTCGGCCGCGCCCTCTGGGCCCTCGGCGAATCCCTCCGCGCCGAACCCACCGGCCCCCTCGCCGATCGCATCCGCACCGCCCTCCCCCTCTCCCTCCACTTCGCCTTCCGCGACGCCCCCGCCCGAGGCTACGCCCACCCCTCCCCCTCCGGCCTCCTCCTCTGGCGCGACCCCGGCGAACACGGCTACCTCCTCCTCGGCATGATCGCCGCCGCCCAAGTCTCCCCCGAACTCTCCGTCCCTTCCCTCCAAGGACCCGGCTCCCTCCCCCTTCACCAGGCCTGCGCCCAAGCCCTCGACGCCCTCGTCGACCACACCAGGCCAGACGCCGGCTGGACCCCCTACCCCGACCAAGACGCCATGGCCATCGCCGCCCTCGCCGATGGCCTCCTCGCCTTCCCCCAACACCCTTCCGCCCCCCGCTGGCGCGCCTGCGCCCAAGCCGCCGCCGATGCCTGGCTCGCCCTCCCCACCCCCGCCTCCGAACGCCGCCAACCCACCCCCCACTTCGGCTTCCGCCAAGGCACCCACATGACCCACTTCATGGGCTCAGACCATCGCCTCCGCTTCACCTTCTATGTCTCCGGCCATTGGCTCCACGCCCTCGCCAAACTTAACCAAGCCGCCCCCACCCCCCGCTACCGCGACCGCTGCCTCGCCCTCCTCTCCTACCTCTGCGGCGCCAACCCCTTCCGCGCCAGACTCCTCAACGAACTCGGCGCCGTTCCCAACTTCGTCCTCGATACCAACGGCGACGGCATCGAAGACCGCCTCACCCACGACCTCTACCCCGAATCCACCGCCTTCGTCCAAATCGGCCTCCTCCACTTCCTCTCCCCCTAGTTCCAACCAAAAAACCCCGGCAAACCACCGGCGACCCCAGCAAAATTCCAGGTAATTTGCGCAAAAGCCCCTTCGCCGCCGTCGCCACCAGGCCGCCTGCCCCGGGCACAAAAAAAACCTGGAGGCACCCCGCAAGGAGCGCCTCCAGGCAACCTGGCGGGAAACCCGCCCGCAAAACCTAGGCCTGCGCCGCCGCCTTCTTGGCTTGGGCATTGGCCACCGCGCTCTTGCCCACGGAGGACCGACCCGCAGCAGCAAAATTCCAGGT
This sequence comes from Akkermansia muciniphila, assembly GCA_943331195.2. Classification (GTDB taxonomy): domain Bacteria; phylum Verrucomicrobiota; class Verrucomicrobiia; order Verrucomicrobiales; family V1-33; genus CAIZWU01. Next base: position 2,083 of record CALQKQ020000223.1, read on the forward strand.
AATTTGCGCAAAAGCCCCTCCGCCGCCGTCGCCACCAGGCCGCCTGCTCCAGGCACAAAAAAAACCTGGAGGCACCCCGCAAGGAGCGCCTCCAGGCAACCTGGCGGGAAACCCGCCCGCAAAACCTAGGCCTGCGCCGCCGCCTTCTTGGCTTGGGCATTGGCCACCGCGCTCTTGCCCACGGAGGACCGACCCGAAAAACTGGCTCCTTCTTCGATCGCCATGGTCCCCGCGACAATGTCGCCTTCCTGGATGGCATTGCTCTTCAGCTCGCAGCGGTCCGTCACCGTGATATTCCCCTGCACCCGGCCGAAAACAATCACCGACTTGGTGCGGATTTCTCCGATCACCAGGGCGTTTTCGCCCACGGTGAGGGACCCGTCGGACGTGACTTCGCCCTCAATACGGCCGTCAATGATCAGGTCGTTGGAGAATTTCAGGGAGCCTTTGATTTCGACGTCGCTGCTGAGGATGTTTTTGTTGGTGCTCATGGAAAAGGATGATTTAGCAGGGGGTGGGCTGTAGGCCGGAGCGGGTGGGTGGTAAGAGGGTGCCGCTGGAGCGGGGGGATTGTAGGAGGGGACCGCCGGAGCGGGCGGGGCGACAGGCTGGGGCTTTTGGCCGATGATTTGCTTGAGCACAGGACGTGGGAGAGTTGAAGTGAAGGGGGGGCAGTGAGAAGCACCCTGAAACGGTTTCCGCAGCGAAGCAACGGTGGTTCCGAGCGTGTAGAGGGATCCCCCGTGCGCCGCAAGCTGAATTCCACCTCAGCAGCGGATTTCCCGCCCAACCGCCCCACTCGCCCCAGAAGCGGAATCCCCGGCCAAGGGGTTGCGTTTTCCCCGCTTATCCGCTTTATAGAGGTTTCCCCGCCGCGCCCTCCCCCAGGCCAGCCTCCCCGCTTTTCTCCCATGCCAGACCAGGACCCCCCCCTTCCCGAACAGGACAAAGACATGATGCCCGCCGTCGGCCAGGAATACGGCGCCGAACAAATCGACAAACTCGAAGGCCTCGAAGCCGTCCGCAAGCGCCCCGGCATGTATATCGGCGACCCCGACGAGCGCGGTCTCCACCATTGCGTCTTCGAAGTGCTCGACAATTCCATCGACGAGCACCTCGCCGGCTTTTGCAAAACCATCGACGTCATCCTCCACCTCGACGGCTCCTGCTCCATCCGCGACGACGGCCGCGGCATCCCCGTGGCCATGCACGCCAAGTTCAAGATGCCCGCCATCGAACTCGTCCTCACCAACCTCCACGCCGGCGGCAAATTCGGCCAAGGCGCCTACAAATACTCCGGCGGCCTCCACGGCGTCGGTGCCAAATGCGTCAACGCCCTCAGCGAATGGTTCAAAGCCGAAGTCTTTCGCGACGGCCACATCTACATGATCGCCTTCGAGCGCGGCGTCACCACCTCCCCCCTCAAAGTCATCGGCGACCTCGAAGACCCCGCCCACACCGGCACGCGCATCACCTTCTTCCCCGATGCCGAGATCTTCCGCATGACCACCGAATTTCAGTTCGACCGCCTCGCTACCCGCCTGCGCGAACTGACCTTCCTCAATCCCGGCCTCACCATCCATCTCACCGACGAGCGCGGCGAAAAGGCCCGCCACCAAAAATTCCGCTACGACAAGGGCATCGTCGAATTCGTCAACCAACTCGCCGAAAACAAAACCGTCCTCCCCGCCGAACCCATCGTCATCCGCAGCAAGCGCGGCGTCGAAATCGAACCCGGTAAACCCGAAGAGGACATCTACTGCGACGTCGTCCTCCAATACACCGACTCCTACAACGAGCAGATTCTCTGCTACGCCAACAGCATCCCCAACGCCGATGGCGGCACCCACCTCACCGGCCTCAAGTCCGCCCTCACCCGCGCTATCAACCTCTACGCCAAGGCCAACAACCTCCTCCGCGACAAAGACCCCGCCATCACCGGCGACGACTGCCGCGAAGGCATGATCTGCGTCCTCAGCGTCAAACTCCCCAACCCCCGCTTCTCCAGCCAAACCAAAGGCAAACTCGTCAACAACGAAGTCGAATCCGTCGTCAACTCCATCGCCTACGAAGGCCTCAACAAATACTTCGAGGAAAACCCCGCCATCGCCAAGCGCCTCCTCGAGCGCATCCTCATGGCCGCCCGCGCCCGCGAAGCCGCCCGCAAAGCCCGCGAAACCGTTCGCAAATCCGCCCTCACCGGCGGCGGCCTCCCCGGTAAACTCGCCGACTGCTCCGAAAAAGACCCCTCCCTCTCCGAACTCTACATCGTCGAAGGCGACTCCGCCGGCGGCTCCGCCAAACAAGGCCGCGACCGCAAAACCCAGGCCATCCTCCCCCTCCGCGGCAAACTCATCAATGTCGAAAAAGCCCGCCTCGACCGCGCCTTAGAAAATAAAGAAATCCAGTCCATGATCACCGCCATCGGTGCTGGCATCGGCAACGGCGAAGAAGAAGGCACCTTCCGCATCGAAAAAACCCGCTACCACAAAATCATCATCATGACCGATGCCGACGTCGACGGCTCGCACATCCGCACCCTCCTCCTCACCTTCTTCTGCCGCCAAATGCCCGAACTGGTCCGCCGCGGCTACCTCTACATCGCCCAGCCTCCCCTCTACCAAGTCATGCGCAAAAAGCGCAGCGAATACGTCCAAGACGACGTCGCCCTCAACCGCATCCTCATCGACCTCGGTGCCGAGGAGGTAAAACTCAAAAACCTCGCCGACGGCAACATCATCGCCGCCTCCCAACTGCGCGAAATCCTCGAGCTCCTCATGCGCCTCGCTCGCTTCTCCGACATCATCCAGCGCCAAGGCGGCAACTTCGATGTCTACATGGGCCACCGCCACGCCGAATCCCACCGCCTCCCCGAGTACCTCGTCATCGTCCGCGCCGGCAACGACGAAACCGTCCACTACCTCAACGACGAAGAAGCCCTCCTCCGCTTCAGCGAAGCCAATCCCGACCTCCATCTCGGCGCCGTCGTCGCCGCCGCCCCCGCTTCCCCAGACGCTACCCCCGCCCCCTCCACCGCCAAAGCCGAACCCATCACCAAGCGCCGCGCCCGCCTCTACGAAGTCCACGAAGCCCGCGCCATCTCCCGCCTCCTCCTCCAACTCCAAGAAAAAGGCCTCGCCCTCGACCACTTCAGCGCCCAAGACCACCCCCTCTTCGAACTCATCGAATCCGAAGACAAGGTCCTCCCCCTCTTCTCCGTCCCCGAAATCCTCGAGCGCGTCCTCGACATCGGCCGCCGCGGCGTCGAAATCCGCCGCTTCAAGGGCCTCGGGGAAATGAACGCCTCCCAGCTCTTCGACACCACCATGGACCCCCTCACCCGCCGCCTCCTCCAGGTCAAAATGAACGAGGACAACAGCGTCGAAGCCGATCGCATGTTCACCATCCTCATGGGCGACATCGTCGAACCCCGCCGCCAATTCATTGAGGACAACGCCCTCAACGTGCGCAACCTCGATATCTAAATCCGCTTCCCATGAAATTCCGTCGACCCCTCGCCTCCCGCCCGGGGACCCGGCGCGCCATGACCATCCCCGAATTGATGGTCGTGCTCGCCATCCTAGCCGTCCTCATGACTCTCGGCGTCAACGGCTATGAAACCTACCTCGCCAAAGCCGAAAGCGTCGATTCCATCAATAAGCTCAAGAGCATGCACGCCGCGCTCATGAACTACCTGGTCGATAAACAAACCTGGCCCCAGGAACCAGAAGACGACGAAGCCGAGCTCTCCGAAGAGGCCCTCTGGGATTGGTGGAAAAAGGAACTCCAGCCCTATGGCATCCACGACGTCGACTGGTACACCAACGCCCACCTCCGCCGCCTCAACCGAGAAATGAAAGACGCCGGCGGCAAGGGCGTCAAACTCAATGAAATGAAGGAGGCCCTCTCCTTCCCCTCCATCATCCCCACTAGCTTCCCAGCCGGCCCCACCGAACCCTACCGCTATCGCAACCAACCCTGGATCAGCGAAACCGGCGAATACCACGGCGATGACGGCATCTACACTATCATGCCCAGCGGCGCCATTCACAAAATGCGCACCATGAGCCAAATGAACGCCGCCCAGGGCAAGTCGCCCCAGTCCGGCAAAAAATAGCGCCCCTCCCTCCCCGTGCTCGCGCTGGAGCCGATCGGCTATATCAGAACTGGTAAACACCTCAAGTTCGCTGCCCTCCACCAGCCCGAGGAGGCCGCCCCTGAATCCCACGTCCTCGAAATGCAACCCGGCCGCGGCTACCAAGACGGCCTCCGCGACCTCGACGGCTTCTCCCGCATCTGGCTCATCTGGTGGTTCCACAAAAACACCTCCTGGCGCCCCATGGTCCTCCCTC
>CALQKQ020000224.1 GCA_943331195.2 Akkermansia muciniphila
GCAGGGGCTGTAGCCAGAGCGTCCCGCTCTGGGTCCGATAACGAATCAGACCGGGACGGTCTGGCTACCTTGGGCGGCCGAAGGCTTCGCTGAATGGTTGGGCGAGTTGCGGAGCGGGCAAGCACTTGAGGACGGTGCGGCGGAAAACGCCCTGCCATCCTTCGCTGAGGACGCGCGTCGCGGAGGGATCGAGCTGAGTGTAAATCCAGTGCGCCTCGGAATCGTCGAAGAGCCGGTTTTGTGGGAGGTCGTCAGGGGTGATGTAGTGGCGCATTTTTCGACGCAAGTGATTGATGCTCAACTGTATGCGATACCATTAGATTCGGAATAACATTCGTGGACTTTTTGCGGTCACGTCTGGAAGGGATTCACCTAACGGGTGAGGCTACTGAAGGGAAAGAAACGGATCATCCCTCGCACTTATCACGAAAAAGGCCCCATGGTTGGGTTTCAACTCCCGCTTTTAGGTTTATGGATTGGGTCTGCTGGCGGGGCGGCGCCGTAGCTCCTCTCGCCGGGATGGCCCGGCCCTGAACTCGTGAAAGACGTCAAAAAACAACATTTGCCCAGCAAGCCGTGCGCTAGCTGCGGACGCCCTTTTACCTGGCGGAAAAAGTGGGAGCGCGTGTGGGATGAGGTGAGGTTTTGCAGCGAGCGCTGTCGGAAGACGAAATCCCGGAGGTCGGCCGATTAAGGCTGCGGAAACGGAGGTGCCGGCTTCAAGGGAGGCTGGGTGGACTTGGGAGTGGACTTAGGAGTGGAGCATGTTCCAGAACATGGCTGCGGAGATGGCGAGGCCGATGGCGACGACGAGGGAGCGGACGGTGGATTGGGGGATTTTTTGGGAGAAGTGGGCGCCGAGCCAGTAGCCTATGAGGGCGCCGGCGATCATGATGCTGGCGCGGTGCCAGTCGACGAGGCCGCTGAGGGCGAAGTAGAGGGAAGCGGTGGCGTTGATGGTAGCGCCGAGCATGTTTTTCAGGGCATTCATTTGGTGAATGTCGGTGAGGCCCATGAAGGCGAGGATGGCGAGCATGAGGATGCCGATGCCGGCTCCGAAGTAGCCGCCGTAGAGGGCGACGGCGGCTTGGAGGGCGATGCAGGTGGCGATGGGGAGGGTGGGGGCGGCGAGGGGGGAGGAGGCGCGGCGGAGGCGGTGTTCGGTCCAGCGCTGGAGGGGTTTTTGGGCGAGGAAGAGGGAGGTGGCGAAGAGGAGGAGCCAGGGCACGGCTTTGACAAAAAGGGCCTCGCCTTGGAGGTGGACGAGGGCGCTGCCGAGGAGGCCGCCGAGGATGCTGCCGGGCAAGAAGCGGCTGAGCCAGAGGCGGGTGGAGGGCCAGTGGCGGCGGAAGCCGAAGAGGCTGCCGGCGGTGCCTACGGTTAGGGCGAAGCTGCTGGTGGCGTTGGCGACGACGGCGCCGCAGCCGCCGGCGAGGAGGACGGGGAAGGTGAGGACGGTGCCGCCGCCGGCGACGGCATTGATGGCTCCGGCGGCGAGGGCGGAGCTGAAGAGGGCGAGGGTTTCCCAGGCGGTCATGGAGGTGTCAGGAGGCGGGGCGGAAAGCGGGCCGGGGGAGTTTGGTTTAAGCCGCCCCTACAGGGCTCGACTGATGGGGAGGCGAAAAAACCCAGGGCGTTGCCCTGGGCTGGCTTGGTTTGCCCCGTTGGGGCGTTGGGGCGCTGGGCTTGGGCTTGGCTGGGCTTGGGCTTGGGCGGTTATTTTTTGGTGAGGACTGGGGAGGTGCGGTGGGGGAAGAGTTCGCGGCAGAGGGGGCAGGTGTGGCCTTGGCAGCCTCGGGCGGAGCAGTATTCGCGGCCGTAGAAGATGAAGCGGAGGTGGAGTTGGTTCCAGTCTTGGCGGGGGAAGCATTTTTTGAGGTCGGCTTCGGTTTGGGCGACGGACTTGCCGTTGGTGAGTTTCCAGCGTTGGGCGAGGCGGTGGATGTGGGTATCGACGGGGAAGGCGGGGACGCCGAAGGCTTGGGCCATGACGACGGAGGCGGTTTTGTGGCCGACGCCGGGGAGGGCTTCGAGGGCTTCGAAGCTTTGGGGGACCTTGCCGCCGTGTTGTTCGACGAGGATGCGGGAGAGGTCGGAGATGGCCTGGGCTTTGCGGGGGGAGAGGCCGCAGGGGCGGATGAGGTCGCGGATTTCGGCGACGGGGACGAGCCGCATGGCTTCTGGGGTGGCGGCGCGGGCGAAGAGGGCTGGGGTGATGAGGTTGACCCTGGCGTCGGTGCACTGGGCGGAGAGCAGGACGGCGATGAGGAGGGTGTAGGGATCGCGGTGGTCGAGGGGGATGGGGGTCTCGGGGTAGAGTTCGGCGAGGACGGCGGCGATGCGATGGGCGCGTTGGGCGCGGGTCATGGAGGGAGGCGGGGCCCGGGCCCTGGGGAAGTGGGGGGCTGGGGTGATTAGGCGCCCAGGGGATTAGGAGCCGAGGGAGCTTTGATTGCGGCGGATGCTGCCGACCATTTGGCGGACGTGGGGGTGTTTGGTGCGGTCTTGGAGGATGTCGAGGCTTTGGGCGTAGGAGCCCCATTTGAGGACTTTGATGCGGACGTTGCGGGCGCCCCAGTCTTTGATGCCGGCCATGTTGGGCTTGTAGAGGTCGATGGTCTTGGTGCCGACGAGGGCGCTGCCGTAGTCGTCGATGCGGTAGGTGTAGGGGAGGCCTTCGATTTGGAAGACGGTGCCGAGGGGGAAGACGGACCAGTCGGCGGCGGCGCTGCGGAATTGGCCGTATTTGAGGTTGCCGCCTTCGGCGCTGGCGAGGCCGTACTGGAGGCTGTCGGCTTCGAGGTGGCTGTAGGCGGTGGTGCGGACCTTGTAGTATTTGGCGTTATCGACTTGGGAGCGCTGGCCGGGGCGGTAGACTTTGGCGCTGGCGAGGTCGGTGGTGGAAGAGCAACTGCAGAGGCCGGCGAGGAGCAGGGCGGTGGAGGCGGTCAGGAGGGAGCGGCAGGCCATAGGGTTTCGGGACGGAGGCGGGTGGAGCGGTCTAGGGGGGGACAGGGCGACAGGTCAGATCCTAAAATCAGCCTAAGTGCTTTCCATAGAGCAGTTGCCGCGCCGGGTTAAACCACTTTTGGGGGCTGCGGGCAAGCGGGGAATTCTTTTAAGGCCGTGGAATGGCCATAATGGGGGAGACTTTTTGGAATTACTTAGAGCTGGGCCGATTTTCTAGAGGGCTGGGGGTGGCGGGGAGGAGGGCGGCGAGGGGGAGGGTCATCCAGAAATCGGCGCCGTGGCGTTGGGCGAGGGCGAGGTCGGCGGCGGCGGCGGCGGGTTGGGCTTGGAGGCAGGAGATGAGGCCGCGTTCGCAGAGGAGGGAGGGGTCTGGTTTGTCGGGTTGGAGGCGGGAGTTGATTTCGCGGAGGGCGGCGGCGAGGTCGGCGGCGGCGGTGGGGGGGGAGGAGAGGAGGTGGATGCGGGCGCGGCGGATGAGCCAGGAGGCTTGGTAGCGGGTGTTGGCGAGTTCGAGTTCGATTTCGGGGAGGATTTCGGGGCCGCGGTTGGCGTCGATCATGGCGTCGAGCCATTTGGTTTTGATGATGAAGCTGCGCAGTTTGGCGGAGGCGGCGGCGAGGTCGGCGACGCGTTCGTCGAGGAGGCCGAGGCGGCGTTGGGCTTCGGAGCGGAGGAGGCAGAGGTCGAGGAGGAGGTCGGGGGAGGCGGCGAGGCCGGCGCGGGCTTCGGCGAGGGCGGCGGTGTTGTGGTGGAGGCGGAGGAGGAGTTCGGCGAGGAGGCTGTGGCAGCCGGGGCGGTGGAAGGCTTGGCTAGGGGGGGCGGCGGCGAGGGCTTGGCGGAGTCGGGTGATGGCGGCCTGGGGGTTTCCGGCGTCGGCGTCGGCGCGGGCGAGTTCGCGGGAGGCGGGGAGGAAGGAGGGTTGGAGGCGGAGGGTGGTTTCCCAGTCGGCGCGGGCGTCGGCGAGGCGATTGATTTCGCGGTAATTCCAGGCGCGTTGGAAGTAGAGTTCGGGGAGGTCGGGGAGTTGGGCGATTTGGGCGTTGAGTTCGGCGATGGTGGTTTCGTGGCCGGGGTTGGCGAGGAGGGGGGCGGAGAGGGCCAGGGAGAGGGTTGCGGCGAGGGGTTTCCACATGAGGGGAGAAAGTGCAGAGCGCGGCGGGTCTGCCAAGGCGCAAGGGGGGGCAGATTTCGCTTTCCGGCGGGCGTCTCGGGGACATAGTGGCGGGGGGAGCGGCACTGCGTGGGCGGGGCCGAGGGGGTGCCACATTACTAACTGATCGAATTCGAATTTATGGAAAATGTTATCATCATTGGCAGCGGCTGCGCTGGGCTAACGGCGGCGCTGTATACGGCACGGGCGGATCTGGCACCGCTGGTGGTGACGGGGATGTTGCCAGGCGGGCTGCTGACGACGACGACGACGGTGGAGAATTACCCGGGATTTGTGGAGGGGATCGATGGTTTCCAATTGATGATGAACATGCAGCAGCAGGCGGAGCGGTTTGGGGCGCGGCTGCGCAGTTTGAGTCGGGTGGAGGCGGTGGATCTGAGTCAGCGGCCGTTTGCGGTGACGATTGATGGGGAGGTGATTTATACGAAGTCGCTGATTGTGGCGACGGGGGCGGGGCACCGGCATTTGGGGATTGAGAGCGAGCATTTACTCGAGAACAAAGGGGTGACGTATTGTGCGACCTGCGATGGGGCTTTGCCGATGTTCCGGAATCGGCCGCTGGTGGTGGTGGGCGGGGGGGATTCGGCTTGTGAGGAGGCGCTGTATTTGACGCGGTTTGGGTCGACGGTGTATTTGGTGCATCGGCGGGATGAGTTGCGGGCGTCGAAGATCATGGCGGAGCGGACCTTGGCGCACCCCAAGATCCAGCCGATTTGGAATAGTCAGGTGACGGAGATTTTGGATGTGGCTAAGGATGAAGTGACGGGGGTGCGGTTGAAGCATCTGCAGACGGGGGAGGAGTCGACGCTGGATTGTGCGGGGGTTTTTATTGCGATTGGCTTGGTGCCGAGCACCCAGCTTTTTGCGGGGGTGTTGGCGACGGATGAGGCGGGCTATTTTAAATTGAGCGAGGGGAGCAAGACGAGTGTGCCGGGAGTGTTCATTGCGGGGGACTGTGCGGACAAGGTGTACCGGCAGGCGATCACGGCGGCGGGGATGGGGTGTATGGCGGCGATTGATTGCGAGCGTTTTCTGCAGGAGGAGGCGCTGGCGGGGTGAGGCGCGGCCCTTGCTAACTTATAACTGGCGCGGCTGATCCAGGTGGGGAGGGGGCGAGGGCGAGGCGGATGTGGACTTCGAGGCCGGAGGGGTGGTGGGGGCGGGCGGTGACGGTGCCTTGGCAGGCGGCGACGCAGGTGCGGACGATGGCGAGGCCGAGGCCGGTGCCGCCGGTTTCGCGGGTGCGGGCGGTATCGGGTCGGTAGAAGGGTTCGAAGATGCGGTCGAGTTCGGATTCGGGGACGCCGGGGCCGTGGTCGCTGACGGTGAGGGTGACGTGGGGGCCTTGGGGGAGGGCGCTGAGGCGGATGGGGCCGGTGTTGGCGGCGTAGCGGAGGGCGTTGCGGAGGAGGTTGGCGACGGCGCGGGCGAGGAGTTGGGGTTCGGCGAGGGCGGCGAGGGATTCGGGGATATCGATGTCGACGGGTTGGTTGGGGGCGGCTTCGCGGGCGACGACTTGGCGGGCGAGGTTGGCGAGGGGGACGGGTTGGAGGTGGGCTTGGTGGGCTTGGAGGCCGGCTTTGGAGAAGGTGAGGAGTTCGTCGACGAGGCGGGTCATGAGTTCGATTTCTTCGCGGACGTCGTCGAGGCGTTCGCGCTGGGCGGGGGGGGCGTCGCGTTCGATGAGGGAGGCACCGAGCTGCATGCGGGCGAGGGGGCTGCAGAGTTCGTGGGCGATGTCGCCGAGGAAGCGGCGTTGGCCGAGGACGAAGTGTTCGAGGCGGCTGGAGAGGTGGTTGATGGCGGTGCCGAGGCGGCCGAGTTCGTCGCGGCGGTTGACGGGGACGGAGGCGTCGAATTTGCCTTCGGCGAGGCGTTCGGTGGCGAGGGTCATGGCGCGGATGGATTTGGTGAGGCCGCGGACGAGGGGGAACCAGAGGAGGAGGGAGAGGAGGACGGCGCCGAAGCCGCCGAGGAGCCAGGGGAGGGGGTCGAGGACCCAGCCGCCGGCGGTGAGGCTGGGGACGACGGCGAGGAGGGTGGCGCCGGTGGGGCGGCCTTCGGGGTTGGTGAGGCCGGGGAGGGCGAGGCCGGCCCAGTATTGTGGGGGGGTGCCGGCGCGGAGGAGGAAGCGGGGGCGGCGGCCGCCGGGGCCGCGGCGGGGGTCGTTGGGGTTGGGCGGGGGGGGGCCGCCGCGCTCGCGTTCCGGGGGAGGGGCGTCGCTGGCGGGGGAGGGTTTTGGGTCGGGGAGGGGGTCTGAGGAGGGGCGAAATTCGGGGGGGCGGC
>CALQKQ020000225.1 GCA_943331195.2 Akkermansia muciniphila
AGCAGCGGCGGCGGCGGGGCATGAGGGAGGGGTCGGTGTGGAGGGTGGCGGTGTTGGTTTGGTAGTGGAAGGGGGAGAGGAGGCGGGTTTCCAGGGGGGAGGGATCGGCGAGGAGGGGGAGGGCTTGGTCGCCGTGGCAGGCGAGGATGACTTTGTCGAAGGTTTGGTCGGGGCCGTCGCGGAAGTGGAGGGTGGCGTGGTGGGGGGTGCGGGTGATGCGGGCGACGTGGCGGTGGTGGTGGATGCGGTCGGCAAAGGGGGCGGTGAGTTTGGCGACGTAGGATTGGGCGCCGCCGCTGACGGTCCACCACTGGTGTTGGGCGCTGAGGCCGAGGAAGCCGTGGTTGTGCCAGAAGCGGAGGAGGGTGAGGGCGGGGAAGGCCTCCATTTTTTCGGGCGGGGCGCTCCAGACGGCGCTGCTCATGGGGACGAGGTAGTAGCGGAACATGTCTTCGCCGTAGCCGCGGGCGTCGATGTATTGGCGCAGGGTCATTTCGGCCCAGGGGAGTTCGGTGAGGGCGGGGATGGCTTCCTCGTTGAAGCGGTTGATGGCGAGGAGCATTTTCCAGAAGCGGGGGCGGAGGAGGTTGCGGCGTTGCGCGAAGAGGAGGTTGAGGCTGCCGCCGTTGTATTCGAGTTGGCTGGGGATGTCCTGGACGCTGAAGGACATGTCGGTTTTTTGGGTGGCGACGGCGAGTTCGCGGAAGAGGCGGGTGAGGTTGGGGTAGGTGTGGTGATTAAAGACCATGAAGCCGGTGTCGATGGGGACGGGGCGGCCGCCTTCGTCGACGGTGATGGTGTTGGTGTGGCCTCCGGTGTAGGGGTTTTTCTCGAAGAGGGTGAGGTCGTGGCGCTGGTGGAGGAAGTGGGCGGCGCCGAGTCCGGCGATGCCGGTGCCGATGATAGCGATGCGGGACATGGGGAGGAGAAGGGTGAGGAGAGGGGAGCCTGGGGCTTGAAGGTAGCGGAAGGGCGGGCGGGGGCAGCAAAAAAGAAGCCTGCTCCTTGCGGAGCAGGCTGGGGAGGAGAGAAGGGGCGGTCAGCTAGGACGGGGTTTCGAGGTAGACGGAGCGGGGGACGGGTTTGAGGTCCCAGATGAGGCCGAGTTTGGACATGAGCTTGAGGCCGTAGTAGGTGATGTCGATTTCATACCAATAGAAGCCTTGGCGGGTGCTGCCCATGTAGCGGTGGTGGTTGTTGTGCCAGCCTTCGCCGAGGGTGATGAGGGCGAGCCAGAAGTTGTTGCGGCTTTGGTCGGTGGTTTTGAAGCGCTGTTTGCCCCAGACGTGGGCGAGGCTGTTGATGAAGAGGGTGCCGTGGAGGAGGAAGACGGTGCTGACGAAGAAGCCCCAGACGAAGAGTTGGCCGCCATTGGTGCCGAGGCCGGGGGCCCATTTTTCAAGGATCCAGCCGGTGGCGTAGAGGGCGAGGCCCATGAGGGCGGGGACGATGAGGTCGAAGCGGTTGAGGAAGACCAGTTCGGGGAATTTGGCGAGGTCTTTGACGGCGCGGTAGTCGGTGGGGAAGTTTTTGCTGCTGGTCATCCAGCCGATGTGGCTCCAGACGAAGCCGTAGACCAAGGCGGAGTGGGGGTCTTCGGGGGTGTCGGAGTGCTTGTGGTGATGCCGGTGGGTGGAGGCCCACCAGAGGGCGCCGCGCTGGATGGAGAGGTTCCCCCAGCAGGCCAGGATGAACTGCATGAAGCGGGAAGTCTGGAAGGTGCGGTGGGAAAAATAGCGATGGTAGAAGCCCGTGATGGCAAACATGCGGAAGACATAGAGGAAGACCGCGACGGCGACGGCGGTCCAGCTCCAGCCAGTCCAGATCACGCCGAGGCAGCCGACGTGCAGGAAGACGAAGGGGAGGGAGCGGCGCCACTCGAACTTGTCGGGTTTGGCGCGGGTAGCTTCCGGGCCCTCGGGGAAGTGGTCGGAATCGAACCACTGACGCATCGTGAGGGCGGCGCGGTGCAGCAGGGAAGGGCGGCGGAACGTGCGGTGCTGGGACATGGGGTTTTGTCGGGAGGGGTGCCAGTGCAAGGCTTAGAAAAAAGCGGGCACTTCCCATAAACGCCTCTCGGGCATTTGCCAAACGGCGAAACTGGGGTGCAGCGAAAGCTTTTTTAGGGGGCGGGGACGACTTCCCCGCTGGCGAGTTGGGCGCGGGTCTGGGGCACCTTGGCAAAGGCGGCGGGGTCGTAGCCCTGGGCGCGGAGCCGCTGCAAGATGCCTTGGTAGGTGGCATCCGGCAGGGTAGTTTCGCGGGCCATGATCCAGCCATACTTGCGGGAGGGATGGCCGATCACGGTCCATTGATAGGCGGGATCGAGGTCGATGATGAGATAGGCGACCTTGAAGAACGGGAGGAAGCGGACGCGCCATTCGGCGTTGGTTTCCTGGTTTTTTACTTCGGCCGTGAAGGCCATTCGCTTCTGGGGGGCGTCGAAGGATCCTTTGCGGAAGGCGAAGCCGTTGGCGATGCGGCCATCGGGGCGGAGTTGGTAGGACTCGATGGAGTCGACGTTGCCGCGTTCGGCGAAGTAGGGGATGTTAGCGATGACGCGCCAATCGCCCATGAAGCGGGGGAGGTCGACGTGGGGGACGGTGCGGAGGGGGGGTGGGGAGGCGGCCATAGGGGAGCGCTGGTGGTGGGTGCAGGCGGGCAGAGCGAGGGCGGCGAGGGCGGCGAGGAGGAGAAAGCGAGGTGACATGGGGCGCGGCTGGGGGGAAGGGCCGGGTTTTTTTACAAAGTGAGGCCCATGTGGTCGCCCATGTGGGCATAGAGTTCGCGCTGGAGGGCGGTTTGTTCGAGGAGGTCGCGGTCGAGGGTGACTTTGCCGGGTTCGAAGAGGGTGATGGTGCTGGAGCCGCCGAAGCGGAAGTAGCCTTTTTCGCTGCCTTTGGCGGCGGGTTGGTAGGGGATGGCGGTTTGCACGATGCTGCCGACGTTGGTGGCACCGATTTCGATTTGGAGGACTTCGCCGAGGTGGGCGGTGCGGATGACGGTGACGACGCGTTTATTTTGCCAGAGGTAGCTGAGGTTTCGCCGCAGGGCGATGGGGCTGACGGAGTAGAGGGCACCATTGATGAGCTTAGGCGAGACTGGGGTACCGGCGGTGGCGAAGTGGAAGCGGTGGTAGTCGACGGGGCAGAGGCGGCTGAGGACGAGGGGGCCGTCGGCGTAGCGCTGGGCGAGGTCGGGGTTGCCGAGGAGGGCGGCGAGGTCGAAGCGCTGGCCTTTGACGAAGACGGAGTGGATGGCGGAGGCTTTGGCGAAGCCGAGGTGGCGGCCATCGGCGGGAAAGACGATGGATTTGGGGTCGGGGTCGATGGGGCGGACTTCTGGTTTGAGCTTGCGGTAGAAGAACTCGTTGAAGGTGTGGTATTTGCCGAGGGGTTGGCTAAATTCGTCGGGATTGAGGCCGTATTGTTCGATGAAGGGGCGGACGCGGCGGGAGCTTTTCCAGAGGTCCATGCGGCGGCCGTACCAGCGGGAAAACCAGGCGCGCTTGATGGCCCAGGAGACGGCGAGGCGGCCTGGAGGGGTTTGGTAGGCGAAGCGCAGGAAGGCCTCGCCGTAGATTTGCTCGGTTTCGAGGGCGCCAGTGTAGCGGTTGAAAAAGTGGATAGGATCGGGGGGCATTTAGGCGGGTGGGGGGGAGAGGAAGGCGCGGCGGGCCATGGCGAGCACGAGGAGGAGCAGCGCGGGGGAGAGGCCGACCAGCAAGGGCAGCAAAGGAGACGCGGGGCCGAGGTCGGCGGGCCGGCCGAGGGCGGCGAGGAAAGCCCCCCAAGGCGGGCGACCGAAAAGGCCGCAGGCACCGAGGGTGGCGGCGAGGCCAAGGGCAGCGAGCAGGAGGAGCCAGGTGGCCGCCGCAGAACGGCGCCAAGCGGCGTAAGTTCCGAGGAGGCCGAGGGCGAGCAGGCCAGACCAGGTCGCCAGGGCGGCGGGGCCGCGCAGGATTTCCCCAGTGGGCAGGGGGAAGGCCGCTGGGTAGCGCAGCATGGCGGCAGCAGCGAGGGCGAGGATCACGTGGCAGAGCAGCACCATCAAGGCGGGGACGCTCTGGCGGTCCGTCCAGGCGGGCTCGGGGCTTGCGGCGGCGCAGGTGGCGGCGACCGATTCCCTTTCGTAATAAAAGAGATAGGCTAAGGGCAGCAGCAAGGCGGCAGCCAAGCCCAGGCCATCGGCGGGGCTGAGGAGGGTTTCACTTTCCGAACCCAAGACGACGCCTGTGACGCCGAGGAGGAGCAGCGCGGCGAAGACCGCGATCCAGCCGATCGCGTGGATCAGCGGCGGGGCCCAGCGGCGTAGCAGCAGCGATCCCGTCCCAAGCGTCAAGGCTGACAGGGCTCCGGCCGCCTGTAGGATCATTCCGGCCTCGAGGGCTTGTCGGGCCCAGGGGTCTGCCGCTTCCAAGTCGAGCCAGAGCAGGGGCAGGCGACAGGCCAGGGCGATGCCGAGCACGATCAGCCCGGCACCGCCCAGCAGCAGGCCGGTGCCGTTGAGCGCGGGCGCAGCGGAGGGAGGGGCTGGGGCAGCCGCTGCCAGCGGCGCAGCGGCGGGGCGGAAGGCGGCGGGCGGCGCGGGAAGGGGGGCGAGCGGCGCGGGCGCGAGGAAATCGAGGGCGGGGGAGTCGTTTTCGTCCTGCCACGCGGGGGAAAAAGCGACGGTTTCTTCGATGAACAAGGCCTCGGCGTGGTAAATGGCGGCGGCGGGCGCGGGGGGCAGGGCGTCCAGGGCGGCGCGGAGGGCAGTTGGCGCGGGGGGCGGCGCGGAGGCAGGGGAAGGTGCGGGGCTGGCGAGGAGGTCGGCGAAGCCTTCGGGGGGAGCCTCGGGGTTGAGGAAGCGGGCGCTGAGTTGGTCGGCGAGGGCGGTGAGCGAGACGGCACCAGGGGAGGCTTGCGGCGGGGAAGGAGGGGCGAGGAGGGCGCTGGCGAGTTCCTGGAGGCGGCTGGCGGTGTCGGGGGAGACGGCGGGGGCTTCCGCTTGGGTGAACTGGGCTAGGGCCGCCGCGAGGAGGGAATCGGGAGCGGGGAGCGGCGCTGGGGCCGGGGGGGACGGAAGGTTAGCCGAAGGCAAGAGGCTGCTGGCGTCGCCTGCCGGGAGATGGAAAAAATCGCCGAGTTGGCCCGCGTCGAGCCCGGGCAAGGGGTCAACGCCATCGCCCGCCGCATCGCCGAGCGGAGAAAGGGGTGCAGGAAAAGCCATGGGGGGAGAGCTTGGCGCAGAATGGACCAGGTGTAAAGGCGGCGCGCCGGTCTAGCGGCGGCAGCGGCGGGGCCGCCGGAGGGGGCGTGCTCTTAAAGGGAGTCGCTTCCTGCGTGTTTTTCCTCCACCCGAGCCGCCAGCCAGAGCAGATCGCTGAGGCGGTTCAGCCAAGGCAGCACTTGGGGGTGCGCTTGGAGGTTTGGCTCGGGCAGGGCCGCCACGGCCCGCTCGGCGCGGCGACAGACGCAGCGCGCCAACTCCAGCCAGGCCGCCCCGGCGCCGCCGCGGTCTCCGGGCATGGACCAACCGTGAAATCCCTCGGGAAAGGAGGCTTCCAAGGCGGCGGCTTCCTCCGTGATCCGCGCCACCGCTTCCGCTCCCAGCCCCTTGAAACCCTGGGCGGCGTAGCGGGCGGCGTGTTCGGGGCCTGCGGAGAGCTGGCCCATGAGCCCCACCAGGTCGTGTTGGGCGCGGGCGGCGATGTCCCGCAGTTCCGCCTGCTGCACGTGGACCCGCACCAGGCCGAGCACGGCGTTCAATTCGTCGGCCTCGCCCACGGCCTGGAGCTGCGGGTGGGCTTTCCCCACCCGGCCGCCAAAGAGCAAATCGGTTTCCCCGGCGTCGCCGCGCTTGGTCGTGATGGACATTCCCATGGCAAAAACCCCATCTTGCCGCCGGTCTGGCCTGGGCGCATCCGATTTCCCCGCTCTTTTGCCAGGTAATTTGCCTTTCCGGGTTGCCGTAGATGTCGCCCTGAACCTGGCGGAGCTGCCCGAGCATGGGGCCCTCGCCCTCGGCAGAGGGAGGGTCAAACTCCCGCAGCTTGGTGTCGAGGAGGTCTTTGAAGTAAAGGAGGGTGGACATTCTTGTTCCCCAGGTTTTCCGGAAGGCCGGGGGGAGCAGGAATGCCCCCGCTCCTTTTGGCAAATTACCTGGCAAATGGTGGCGAACGGGGCAGGTCTTCGAAGTAAAGGAAGGGGGACATTTTTGGCCCCCAGGTTTTCCGGAAGGCCGGGGGGGGCAGGAATGCCCCCGCTCCTTTTGGCAACTGACCGGAACCTCGCCTATGGCCGGGCCAATGCTGCCGCCGCGAGCGATCGCGCCGCGTTGGCGAGTTTGTGATGGGCCGTTCCCTCTCGGCTACGGCGGCTTTTGGCTGGGAAACACCGGTGCCCGGGCGAGTTTTCCCGGCCCGGGCACCG
>CALQKQ020000226.1 GCA_943331195.2 Akkermansia muciniphila
CCTCCGCCAGACCGCCTTCACTCAGCTGCACCTCCTCCAAAAAAGCCTCCATGGCCCGCCGATCCCGCTTGCTCGGGCGCAGCACCGGGCCCGCCGCAGCCTGCAGCGCGCGCGCCTCCCGCCGCAGCCGCGCTTTTTCCCGCTCCTCCTCCGGCGTCACATCTTCCAGGCAATCCGCCGCCCACTTCCCGCCCACTCGCTTGTCGATCAGCGCCAATACCTTGACCGTCTTCACGTCATCGCCGCGCTGCACCGCAATGACATCGCCCACCCGCCCTTCCCGCCCCGCTTTCACCACCTGCCCACCCCTCTGCACCCGCCCCAAGCGACAGGCGTCCGCCGCCTCCGGCCGCGTCCGATGCAGCCGTACCGCCCACAGAAATTTGTCCATCCGCACCGAGTCCATCATGGTCAAAAAAAACGAAAACTCCCTCCCGCCGCGATCAGAAAAAACCAAAAAAAACCCGGCGGGACCGCGCGCTGCGCCGCTCCCGCCGGGCCGATCTCTCGCCGTTAGGCGATGAAGTCGTTCAGCAAGTTCTCCAGCATTTCCTGGCGCCCGCTGCCCGTCTGCACATCGCTCAACCCCAACGCGTGCGCCTCCAATTCCGCAAAGCCCACTTGGCCCTGCTCGATCTTCTGGCCAATGCCGCTGTCAAAGCTAGCATAGCGCTGCTTCACAAAGCCCTCCATGCGGCCGTCTTCGATGATCTGATGCGCAATCTTCAGCCCGCGCGCAAACGCATCCATCCCGCCAATGTGCGCGTGGAACAAGTCCTCCGGCTCAAACGACTCCCGGCGCACCTTGGCGTCGAAATTCAAGCCTCCCGTGGTAAACCCGCCCGTCTTCAACAAGACCAGCATGATCTGCGTCGTCATGTAGATGTTCGTAGGGAATTGGTCGGTATCCCAACCAATCAGTTCGTCCCCTGCATTGGCATCAATCGATCCCAAAGCCCCCGCTCCAGCCGCCACCGTCAGCTCGTGCTGCACGGTGTGCCCCGCTAAAGTGGCGTGGTTCGTTTCAATGTTCAGCTTGAAGTGGTCCAGCAAGTTGTACTCCCGCAGGAAGTTCAAACACGCCGCCGCATCGCTGTCGTACTGGTGCGTAGAGGGCTCCCGAGGCTTCGGCTCAATGTAAAATTGGCCCGTGAACCCAATCTTCTTCTTGTAGTCCACCGCCATGTGCAGCAGCGCCGCCAAGTGATCCAACTCCCGCTTCATGTTGGTATTCAGCAGCGTGGCATAGCCCTCGCGACCGCCCCAAAAGGTGTAGCCCAAACCCCCGAGCTGATGGGTCACATCCATGGCCTTCTTCACCTGCGCCGCCGCATACGCAAAAACATCCGCACTCGGACTGGTCCCCGCCCCCTGGTTGTAGCGCGGATGCGCAAACAAACAGGCCGTGCCCCAAAGCAATTTGATGCCCGTCTGCTTCTGCAAGCCGCCCAGGTGGTCCGCCACCGCCTGCAAGGCATCGTTGTTCGCCTGCAAGCCACCCAACTCCGGAGCCACATCGCGATCGTGAAAACAGTAATACTCAATCCCCAATTTCCCGGTAAACTCAAAACAAGCATCCGCTACCCGACACGCATTTTCCACGCTGTTGCTCCGGTCATCCCACGGCCGAATCGCCGTGCCCGCGCCAAACGGATCCGCCAGGCTGTTCTTCATGGCATGCCAATAGGCCACCCCAAAGCGGAGATGGTCCTTCATCTTCCGCTGCCCTACCACCTCCTCAGCATTGTAGTGGCGGAACGCCAACGGGTTCTTGGTCCGAGGACCTTCAAAAGCGATTTTCTTGATGTGGGGGAAATATTCCTGACTCATGAGACCTCCACCTTGGAAAAACCTTCCCCACCTGGCAAGCCCAGATTGCACCCCCCTCCGCCACCATGGAGCGGGCGGCTGGACCCAACCAAGCCGCCCTCATCCATGATTAAATTTCATTGCCAAAGGCTCTTAGCAGGGTTTAACCATCACCTCGCTCCTCAGCGCCTCGTTATCACCTCGGGTTCCTCCGCTCCGCGCCGGAATCCCGGGCCAGTCCATCTAACAATTCAACCTCGGCGCCGCGCCCCAACTCCATGAAATCCACTGCCCTCCTCCTCTCCACCGCCGCCCTCCTCGGCCTCGCCTCCTGCGACCAAGCCAAAGACGCCGCCGCCAAGGCCCAGTCCGCCGCCTCCGCCGCCGCCGAAGGTGCCAAATCCTCCGCCGCTGACCTCGCCGCCGAAGCCAAAGCCTCCGCCGCTGACCTCGCCGCCGATGCCAAAGCCACCGCCGTCAAAGCCACCGAAGCCGCCACCGCCACCGCCGCCGAAGCCCTCGACAAAACCAAAGAACTCACCGCTTCCGCCCTCGACTGGACCACCGAAAAACTCGGCATCCCCCAGGCCGATGGCCTCCTCGACAGCTTCAAATCCCTCTTCGCCGAAGCCAAAACCGCCGCCAGCAACGGCCTCACCGGCGAAAAAGCCACCGCCCTCAAAGCCAAGTGGGACACCCTCTCCTCCCAGGCCGCCGACACCCTCAAAGGCCTCGCCCCCGAACAACGAGAAAAACTCTCCCAAATCCTCTCCCTCATGAAATCCAAGTGGGATGAACTCATGGCCCAACCCGCCGACGGCGCCGCCAAGTAATCTCGCATCACCATCAGCCAAAGGGGCATCCGGTCACGGATGCCCCTTTTGCTTGTTCCCATTCCGTGCCTTGCTCCCCCTCCCCCGCACCGCACCCATGCCTCGCCTCCTCCCCCTCCTCGCCGTCCTGCTCGCCTGGTCCGCCATCTACCTCCCCGGCCTCGGCAACATGGAACTCAAAGGCGAAGAAGGCCGCCGCATCCTCCCCGCCCGCCGCATGATCCAATCCGGCGACTACATCCTCCCCTTTTCCGAAGGCAAACCCTATCACCGCAAGCCCCCCCTCATCAACTGGTCCATCGCCGCCAGCTTCCAAGCCCTCCACCAAGAATCCGAATTCGCCGCCCGCCTCCCCTCCGCCCTCGCCGTTCTCCTCCTCGCCCTCACCGCCTCCTGGGCCGGCGCCATCCTCGCCGCCGCCCCCGGCGCCTACTGGCTCCCCCTCGCCATCCTCACCACCATCGGCACCATCGAAAAAGGCCGCCTCGCCGAAATCGAAGCCATCTACCTCAGCCTCTCCGGCATCGGCATCCTCACCTGGCTCGCCCTCTGGTATCGCGGCAGCTCCCCCACCTCCCGCTGGCTCTGGACCGGTCTCTGGTTCGGCCTCGCCTCCCTCGCCAAAGGCCCCCTCTTCCTCCCCTTCTTCTACGCCATCGCCACCGTCACCCTCTGGCAAAACCAACAGCGCCGCGAACTGCGCCACCCCGCCCACCTCCTCGGCCTCGCCCTCAGCCTCTTCCTCCCCCTCCCCTGGGTCTGGGCCGCCCGCCGCCACCTCGCCGCCCTCCCCCTCGACCCCTCCCCTTCCAGCCAAACTCAAGTCTGGCTCAACCAAATCCTCAAGCGCCTCGACCCCGCCGCCATCGACTGGCATTCCTACCCCTGGGGCCCCCTCGAAACCCTCCTCCTCCTCAGCCCCTGGGCCCTCGTCGCCGCCTTCCTCTGGCTCCCCGCCCGCCGCCGCTGGTGGCCCGACCTCCTCCCCAAAGACCGCGCCCTCCTCCTCGGCCTCGGCTGGGGCTCCCTCGCCTCCGGCCTCGCCTACGCCCTCCTCCCCGAAGCCCACGCCCGCTTCCAACTCCCCCTCGTCGCCCCCGTCGCCCTCCTCGCCGTCCTCCTCCTCCACCACTGGCAACGCCGCCAAACCCTCTTCGCCCTCGAACCCCCCGCCGCCCGCTGGTTCAGCTCCCTCGTCCGCTTCCTCCTCCTCCTCCTCCTCATCGCCGGCGTCACCCTGCCCTGGCGCTTCAGCCCCGCCACCATGATCCCCTCCATGGCGATCATCTTAGGCCTCAGCCCCCTCCTCTGGCTCCTCGCCATCCGCTTCGCCCGCATCCCCTGGCCCCACCGCCTCTTCGCCGAGACCACCCTCCTCGCCGCCTGGGCCATGATCTTCAAGGCCTCCGTGGTCATGCCCATCATGCGCCTCCACCAAGACATCCGCCCCCCCGCCCTCGCCATCCTCGCCGCCACCGGCCCCGAACCCCACCTCCTCGCCCTCTACCCAGGCCCCCAACCCTTCCTCTTCTATTTAGGTAAAAATACCGTCGAAATCGCCTCCATCCGCCAAGTCACCCCACACGCCACCCACCTCGTCATCCCCTCCGCTCGCCTGGAAAACCCCGACCTGCGCGCGCGCCTCGACCGCGTCGGCTTCCGCGACCCCATCCTCACCGTCCCCGACGACGACGGCACCCCCTACACCCTGCTGCGCCGCACCCCCCAACCCTAGCATGGATCCCCCCTCGCTCCTCAACGAGGCCGCCTTCCTCCGCCAAGCCTCCCCCACCATCAAGGACGCCGCCTGGAGCCAAGGCTGGCGCCACTTCGGCGAACACTTCTTCCGCTACAGCCACTCCCCCGCCGAAGACGGATCCTGGCTTCACATCCTCCCCCTCCGCCTCAACATCGCCAACTTCCAACCCACCCCCAGACTCCGCCGCATCCTCCGCCGCAACGCCGACCTCACCCTCGAAATCGGACCCGCCCGCGTCGACGACGCCCGCGAAGCCCTCTTCCAACGCCACCGCCAGCGCTTCCACACCAACATCCCAGACTCCCTCCGCCAGTTCCTCCCCAGCCCAGACCCCGCCTCCCTCCCCTGCGAGTGCCGCGAAATCCGCCTCCTCGAGCACGGCCAACTCCTCGCCCTCAGCTATCTCGACCTCGGCCAAGACGCCTGCTCCAGCGTCTACGCCCTCTTCGAACCCGCCGCCGCCCACCGCAGCCTCGGCTTCTGCACCCTCCTCCACGAAATCGAATTCGCCCGCCACACCGGCCGCCGCTTCCTCTACCCTGGCTACGCCACCCTCGAACCCAGCCCCTACGACTACAAAAAAACCCTCCCCGCCCTCGAAGCCTACTCCTGGGCCTCCCAAACCTGGCTCCCCCTCGACCGCATCCCAGCCCTCCCCGTAACCCACCATTCATAACCCTTTCCCATGAACTACTGGCTCTTCAAATCCGAACCCCACGTCTTCTCCTTCGCCGACCTCAAAACCCAAGCCCCCCGCCCCGAACCCTGGACCGGCGTCCGCAACTACCAAGCCCGCAATTTCATGCGCGATCAAATGAAGCCCGGCGACCTCGCCCTCTTCTACCACAGCAGCTGCCCCCAACCAGGCGTCGCCGGCGTCATCCACATCGCCTCCACCCCCTATCCAGACCCCACCCAGTTCCTCCCCTCCGAAGAAGCCTTCGACCCCAAAGCCACTCCCGCCCATCCCATCTGGATCCTCGTCGACGTCGCCTGGGAAGCCGACCTCCCCCACCCCGTCAGCCTCGCCCGCCTCCGCGAAACCCCCGCCCTCGCCGACCTCGCCATCCTCCGCCGCGGCAACCGTCTCAGCATCACCCCCCTCACCCCCGACGAATTCCACGCCATCCTCCTCCTCTCCCAAACCGCCCCCACTTCCTAAATCCCAGCCCCACCACCCCTCCCACCCACAAAAATCGCGCGTCCCCGCCGTTCCTTCCTGCGCTCCCTTCGCCCTCCCCCTCCACCGCTCCCCATCACCCCTCCTTCGCCTCCGTATGTTCTCCTTCACCGGCATTGCCGACGAGGCCGGCAACGCCCTCGCCACCCAAATCCGCGCCACCCAAGCCCTCGGCTGGCACTCCCTCGAACTCCGCAACGTCCACGTCCCCGGCTTCCCCACCGCCAACGTCCACGACCTCCCCCCGGCCGCCTTCGACCAACTACGCCACGACCTCGCCGCCGCCAACCTCTCCGTCGCCGCCTTCGGCTCCTCCATCGGCAACTGGGCCAGCCCCATCACCGACCCCTTCGACATCACCCTCGAGCGCGTCCAACGCGCCATCCCCCGCATGCAGCAGCTCGGCACCCGCTTCGTCCGCATCATGAGCTTCGCCGTCCTCAAAGACCACTCCGGCGCCGACCTCCCCGACCAACTCGACGCCGAACGCTTCCGCCGCCTCCGCGAAATCAATGCCCGCTTCGACGACGCCGGCCTCGTCGCCGTCCACGAAAATTGCATGAACTACGGCGGCATGTCCATCTCCCACGCCCTCCGCACCCTCGACGCCGTCCCCGGCCTCCGCTGGGCCTTCGACACCGCCAACCCCCTCTTCAACGAAGACCGCGACCGCCCCGGCCACCAGCAAGACCCCTGGGATTTCTACCAGGCCGTCAAACCCGCCATCTCCCACATCCACATCAAAGACGGCATCTACGACCCCCTCCTCCGCGACTGCCACTACACCCTCCCAGGCCTCGGCC
>CALQKQ020000227.1 GCA_943331195.2 Akkermansia muciniphila
GGAGGCGGAGGCGGATCGGCCAGCGCTATGCATGAGGCCAGGGCAGAGGTGGCGGCGATGCGGAATAGGGCTGCGAAGATGCGCAGGAAAAGGTGGCATCGCGTCATGGCATTTGGCTATGCTGGCAAGCCCGGAAGCCTGCGGTTTGCGATCGCGATAAGAGGCAGTGAGTCTGGGTGGTGCCCGCGACCCAAGGTTGGGGCCTTGTGAGCCATGGTGCGGCGGCATGGGCCGGGATGGCGATGCCGTTAGGTTGAAGCCGGAGCCCGCCGCCCCCGAGCGCAGCGCGGGGCAGGTGCGGGAGCGGCAGGGGGGCAGGCGTCTCCTGCAGCGCGGGATGGCGCTAGGCTTGACTTAAGCGGGGTATTCGGCGACGACCTCGATTTCGACGAGGGCATCGAGGGGGAGGCGGGCGACTTGGAAGGTGCTGCGGGCAGGTTTGTGATCGCCGAAGGCGGCGGCGTAGAGGGGGTTAAGGGTGGGGAAGTCGGCCATGTCTTTGAGGAAGACGGAGCATTTGACCACGTTATCGAGGGTGAGGCCCGTGCCGGCGAGAAGGCCTTTGATATTGGCGAGGACCTGGAGGGTCTGGCCGGTGAAGTCGGTGGCGTCGATTTTGCCGGTGGCGGGATCGATGGGGATTTGGCCGGACGCGAAGAGGAGGTGGCCGCTGCGGATGGCTTGGGAGTAGGGACCGATGGCGGCGGGGGCGTGGGGGGAATTGATGATTTCCATGGGCGATGATGGGCAGGGGCGGGGCGGGGCGCAACGGAATTAAGTCGCCGCAGTGGGGGGCTTGAGGCGGGCGACGCAGAAGAGGCTTTGGGTGGTGAAGTCGGTTTCGGTGAGGTCGGGATGGCGGGCGCGGATGGCGTCGGTGAGGCGTCCGGCACCTTGATTAGGGGTGGAGGGAAAGAGGCGGGCGGTTTCGATTTCGAAGTGGGTGCTAGTGATGGCGCGGACCTGGTCGAGGCGGAGGCGGTTGAGTTTGGTCATGACGTAGTGTTCGGGGGGGTGGGAGCCCTGGAGGTGTTGCCAGTCGGCGAAGCGCTGGTGATCGGGATGGGAGGGTTGAAAGCGGCCGATGGTTTTGGGTTCTTGGTGGTGACCATTCCAGGAGAACCAATTGTGGTGGCTAAAGATGAGGCGTCCGCCGGGGCGGAGGAGGCGGGCGATGGATTGGAAGACGCCGGGAAGGTCGGTGAGGTGCTCAGTGGCGTTGTGGAGGGTGGCGACGTCGAACTGGGATTTTCCTTCGAGGTCGCTGGAGAGGCCGCGGATCATGTGGAAGCGGGGGATGCGCTGCATGAGTTCATCTGGGGTCCAGCCGCAGTCGAGGCGTTGGCCGGAGTGGAGATTTTTGAGGATGCTAGAGCGGGGTTTGATGAGGGGATCGATGCCGGTGTAAGTGCGGGCACCTTCAAGGAGAAAGCCGAGGCCGTGGAGGCCCATGCCGCAGCCGACGTCGATGACGTCTTGATTGTGGCACCAGGGGGCGAGAGCTTTGGGCCAGCGGAGGTAGCCGAGTTCGAGGGCTTGGCGCACGGCGAGGCGGGGGAGGGCGTGGACGCGGGCGGGGCTCCACTGGTTGACGCGGAGGAAGTGGGGGTAGCGGCGCCAGTAGTAGAGGGGCCAGCGGTCGATGAGGCGGACGGAGAAGTCGGGGGAGCGCGATTCGAGGCGGGCCATGAGGTTGGGGTCATCACCCGGGGGCGGGGTCAAGTCAAACGGGTGGGGCGGCTTGCGTTGGGGGCGGGCTGGTGGCAGGGTGGGGGATGCGTCCTGCTTGTTTTGCTGCGTTGGCCACGGTTTGGTCGCGGATTCCGTTTCGTGCGGTGGTGGTGGTGGTGGGGTTGCTTTTTGTGGTGAAGGAGCAGTATCCGTTCTCGAATTTTCCGATGTATTCGAAAGTGGATGAGGAGGCGGATATTGTGTATGTGACGGACCAGGGAGACCGAGCGGTGCCGATGGATGCGGTGTTTCGGACGGGATCGGGCACGGCGAAGAAGATGTATAAGAAGGAGCTGACGGCGCTGGCTCGCGCTGGCGGGAGGAAGTTAGAGGAGGCCACGGGGGAAGAGCGGGCGGCGGCGGGGCGGGCGGTGTTAGAGACGCTGGGGGAGCGGCTGCGGGTGAAGGCTTTGCCGCCTGGGGCGGTGGGCTTGCGGCTTTACCGGCAAACTTTTCGCCTGGAGAACGGGGCCCTGGCCCGCTTGGCTCCGGAGCGACTGGCGGAACGTGCGGTGTCCAATTCTACTAACTAATCCATGAACGAAGATTCTTTGAGAGCGGAGCGGCGCTGGTGGCAACCTGGGCCACTGGATTGGAGTGCGCGGGAGATGGTGTGGATGCGCCTGGGTTTTGCGGCGCTGGTCTATGTTGCGATCAAGTGGGAGACGGGCGCGTGGACGACGCAGAAATTTCCCAATGGGATGGCGCAGGTGGTGGATTTGACGTGGATTGGGCGGGCCCCGCCGGGCTGGGGGTGGAAGGCGCTGACTTTGGGGGGACTGGCGGCCTATGTGTTGGGGAGGCTGCCGGTTTTGGGGCTGCTGCCGGCGCTGGGTTTTAGTTTGGTGATTGGCACCTTGGGAAATTCGCAGGGGGCGATCAACCACAGCACGCAGATGGTTAGCATGATGTTGCTGGGGCAGTTTTTGGTGTATTTGTTTCCTGGGGCTGGGGCGGGGTTGCGGCCGTGGTGGGGTCCGGGTTTGGCGTTGCAGCGGCGGGCGGTGTATGCGGCGACGGTGGTGATGGCGGCGAGTTATGTGGTCTGTGGGGTGGTGAAGCTGAGCAATTCTAATTTTAGGTGGCTGCAGGATGCGCCTTTTTTGGCGGTGCAGTTGTTGAAGACGAATTGGTCTCACTATCACGACACTTTGGAGATGCCGCCGGTCTGGCTGCAGGCGGTGACGCAGGCGCTGGTGGAGCACCCTAACTTGGCTCGGCTTTGTTTTGGCAGTGGTCTGCTGATTGAGTTGGCGGCCTTCGTGGTACTGATCAACCGCCGCTGGGCGCTGGTGGGGGGGGTGGCGATCGTGGCCTTGCACCTCAGCATCAGCCAATTGATGAACCTGAATTTTTTGAATCACATCTTAGCGGCGGGCATTTTTTTGGTGAATGTGCCGGGCTGGGTGCTGCGCAAGGCGGCGGGGCCGGAGGCGGGCTGAGGGGGCGGGGGATTGCAAAATGGGGGTGGAATTGTTCTCGATGGGCGGCGGAATTCGTTTACGTGGGGCTGGCTGGAGGTATGGTGCGCCTGCGGCACTGAACCCTAGACTCCTCTCCTATCAATTATGTCCACACTCCTCGTCATTTTGCTGGTTTTGGTCGGTGCTGCGGTGCTGGCGGTTTTTTGGGTGATTGGGCTCTACAATGGACTGGTCACGTTTCGGAACCGCTACAAGAATGCCTTTTCCCAGATCGACGTGCAATTGAAGCGGCGGTATGATTTGATTCCGAACTTGGTGGAGACGGCCAAGGCTTATATGGCGCACGAGAAGGACACGCTGGAAGCCGTGATTCAGGCGCGGAACCAGGCGGCGGGGGCGCGCCAAGCGCTGGGGGGGGCGGCTCCGAGCGGGGCGGGTTTGCAGTCGCTGAACCAGGCGGAGGTGGGACTGACGGCGGCGATGTCGCGTTTTTCCATGGTGCAGGAAGCGTATCCTGAGCTGAAGGCGAACCAGAATATGATGCAGCTCACGGAGGAGCTGACTTCGGCGGAGAACAAAATCGCCTTTGCGCGCCAGGCCTACAACGATGCGGTGATGAACTACAACAACCGCCGCGAAGTGTTTCCGAGCAGTTTCATTGCGGGGGTCTTTCAATTTACGGAAGCGCAGCTTTTCGAGGTCGCGGTGGAGGCCGAGCGGGCTCCGGTGAAGGTGCAGTTTTGAGAGGCGTAAGGGCGGGCTTGGCGGAGGGGGCGGCGGGAGTGCGCTTGGGGCGGCAGGACGGCGAACCTACTAACTTTAAAGAGCATGGATTTTTTTCAGAGCCAGGAGGATGCGAGGCGCCGCACGCGGTTGTTGGTGGTGCTCTTTGCGGCCTCGGTGGGGGCGATTATTTTGCTGCTGTATGGGGTGGCGGGTTTTGCCACGCAGTGGAAGGGAGGGCTGGTGGACTGGCGCTTGTTGGGACTGGTGGCGGCGGTTAGCGGGGGGATTATTGGGTTGGGCAGCGGCTACAAGACCTTGCAGCTTTCTGGGGGCGGGGCCGCCCTGGCGCGGGAGTTAGGGGGGCGGGCGGTGGATCCTGACAGCACGCATCCTGAGGAGCGGCAGTTGCTCAATGTGGTGGAGGAGATGGCCTTGGCCTCGGGGGTGCCGGTGCCGGCGGTATGGGTGATGGACGACGAGGAGGGGATCAATGCTTTTGCCGCTGGGCACAGTCCGGCCGACGCGGTGGTGGGGGTGACGCGGGGGTGCATGAGGGCGCTGTCGCGGGATGAATTGCAGGGGGTCATCGCGCACGAATTCAGCCACATTTTGAATGGGGATATGCGTTTGAACCTCCGGTTGATTGGGGTGGTGCATGGATTGCTGGTGTTGGCGATTATTGGGCGCATCGTGATGCGGGGGGCTGCGGAGATGAGGGGTTCGCATGAGCGCAAGGGGGGGGATCCGCGGTTGGCGATTTTGCTTTTTGGGGTGAGTCTTTGTGCGTTAGGGTATCTCGGGGTCTTTTTTGGCAAGTTGATCAAGGCGGCGATTTCGCGGCAGCGGGAGTTTTTGGCGGATGCGGCGGCGGTGCAGTTCACGCGCAATCCTGACAGCATTGGGGGGGCTTTGCTGAAGATCGGAGGGTATGCCTATGGATCGGAGCTGAAGACGCCGCGGGCGGAGGAGGCGAGCCACATGATGTTTGGGAATGGGATGGGGCACGCGTTGGTGGCGGCGCTGTCGACGCATCCGCCGCTGGAGCAGCGGATTCGGGCGATTTTGCCGCATTGGGATGGCACGTGGCCGCAGGTGGGGCTGCCGGAGATTGGGGCGAGGGGAGGGCGGGAGGTGCGGTTTCCGGAAGGGGGAGCGGCGTTTGCTGGGGCGACGGTGACGGCGGCGCAGGCGCGCACGGCTTTGTCGCGGATGGGGCGACCGACGGGGGAGGAGATGGTATCTGCGCAGCGGTTGGGGGCGGGGATTCCGGCGGAGTTGCAGGGATGGTTGCGGGACAGCGCGGGGGCGCAGGCGGCGGTGTTGGCGATGCTGTTATCGGAGAATGCGGCGGGCCGGGCGAGGGAGGAGTCAGTTTTAGAAGAGGGGGCGGATGCGCGCACCTGTGCGACGGCGGTGGAGATTGCGGGGCTCATCGCGGGGTGGCATTCTTCGCAGCTCATTGCGATGATTGATTTGGCGCTGCCGTCGCTGCGGCGGCTTACGCCGGCGGAGTATGGGCGGTTTTCGCATTTATTGCAGGCCTTGATTGAGGCGGATGGGCAGGTAGATCTATTTGAATTTATGTTGCAAAAGGTGGTGCGGCGCCATCTCGATCTCTTTTTCCGCCGCAGCGCGCCGACGCGGGCGGAGGTGAGGGGGCTTGGGGAGGTGGCGGCGG
Source organism: Akkermansia muciniphila (assembly GCA_943331195.2). Taxonomy (GTDB): domain Bacteria; phylum Verrucomicrobiota; class Verrucomicrobiia; order Verrucomicrobiales; family V1-33; genus CAIZWU01. Next base: position 5,560 of record CALQKQ020000227.1, read on the forward strand.
AAGCCTGCGATTTGCTAGGAGCCTTTGCGGGGCTTTCGGGGGCTGTTGGGAGTGTGCTGTATGAGCAGGCCTGGGCGGCGGGGGCGGAGGTGCTGCGGGAGCACGGCCTGCGGCTGGAGGCGGGGGCGGGGGCGGTTTCGCTGGAGCGGATCGATGCGGCGTTGGATCGTTTTGATCGGGCGGTGCCGTTGGTGAAGAAGCAGTTGTTGTACGCCTGTGCGGCGGCGGTGTTTGCGGATGGGGCGGTTTCCAGTGAAGAGGCGGAGTTATTGCGGGCGGTGGCGGATACGATTGGCTGTCCGGTGCCGCCCTATGGGATGGCGGCGGGGGCGGTGAGGTGAGGGCAGCCAGGGCAGGGCTTGCTCTTGCCAAGGGTCGGTCCTGCTTCTAGTTGAGGGATTTATGAACTGGTGGCAATCGATTCTCATTGGGCTGGTTGAAGGACTGACGGAATATCTTCCGGTTAGTTCGACGGGGCACATTTTATTGACGCAGAAGCTATTGGGGTTGCCGTCGACGGAGAGTTCCAAGGCGTTTGCGGTGGTGGTGCAGGTGGGGGCGATTTTGGCGGTGGTGGGGCTGTATTTTCAGCGGAGCCGGAGTTTGGTGGAGGGGTTGCTGGGGAAGAATCGGGAGGGGTTGCTGTTGCTGCGGAACATCATGATTGCGTTTTTGCCGGCGGTGGCGGTGGGCTTGCTTTTTGAGAAGCGGATCGACCAGTATCTTTTAGGGCTCTGGCCGGTGACGGCGGCGTGGTTGGTGGGAGGGGTGGCGATTTTGGCGGTGGCCTGGTTTAAGCGCAATGCGGCACCGGGGGCGCGCC
>CALQKQ020000228.1 GCA_943331195.2 Akkermansia muciniphila
CCAGCGCTCCACTATCCTTTTCCCCCAAATGGGTGGGCCCCTTCGCCGCCTTCAGTGAGGACGATCGCCGGGATTTTCTGCAGGCCTATCTGGCCGGCGTTTCCTTCATGGATGCGCAGGTAGGACGGCTTCTGGCCACGCTGGATCGGCTGCATTTGTGGGACGATACGCTGGTCATTTTTCTCGGGGACCACGGCTATCACTTGGGGGAGCGAGGGTGGTGGAATAAACATACCCTTTTTGAGCGCAGCTGCCGGGCGCCCCTGATCGTGGCTGGCATCGGGGTGCCCCAAGGCGCGGTGGCCTCGGGGCTGGTGGAGTTCATTGATCTCTATCCGACGGTGGCGGAAGTCTGCGGATTGACCCCGCCGCCGGGTTTGCCAGGGCGCTCGTTTCAGCCCCTGTTCGCGGATCCGGCCGCGCCGCACCGGGAGACCGCCATGTCTATGGTGAGCCGAGACGGCGGTTGGGGCCGGAGCCTGCGCACCGAGCACTGGCGCTTCAACCGCTGGAGCGATGGAACCCGGGAACTTTATGCGCACCCGGCGGATGAGGAGGAAGGGCACGACGTGTCCCAAGATCCAGCCATGGCGGGAGTGATCGCCGCCTTGGAGGCGCAGTTAGCGGCTCAGGCGGCTTGGCCCCAGGCCAAGAAAAAGTGAGCCCGCTCCCGCGAGGCGCAGGAGGGAAGGCGGCTGGCGAAGCGGCCCTCCGGTCGGCTCAGGGCAGGCGGTAATAGCCGTCAGGATTGAAAAGATAGTAGACGTCCTTGGGGTTGGGGCGGGGAAGGTACATGCAGGGGCGGCCCTTGTCGTCGAGGGCTTCGGTGAGATAGGGAACGGAGCCGCTCAGAGTGGCGCTGCGGAGGGGGATGAGCGCGGGCGCAGGCTTGGCGGCGAGGTCGGGGTGCTTGAGCTGCGCGGTTTCGCGGATTTCGTCCACGATGTGGTCGACCCATTTCAAATCCACGGCCTTGTCCGCGAATTCGCTCCAGTCGCCGGTGGAGGCCTTGCCGTACATTTTTTTGATGAAGTCCTCGGTGCTGATGCCCATTTTGGCGGCGATGGGGCCGGCGAGGCGTTGCCACCATTCCTCGGTTTCTTGGATGGATTCTTTTTGTTGAGTCAGATTGCCGAAGGAGCCGCTGCTGATCTGGTGGTGCAGGATGACGGCGTTAGGATAGGCGAAGGATTGGTCCGCTAGGGTAGCGATGCAGGCGGCCATGCTGGCGGCGAAGGATTTGACGACGACGTAGACGGGGGCTTCGCTGCCCTGCATGGCTTTGAGGATTTTGTAGCCGGCCATGACCGAGCCGCCGGGGCTGTTGTCGATGACGATGAAGATGGGCAAGGCGGGGGCCTTGTTATTGAAGTAGGCGATCCGGTCCGAAACCTCGTCGGCGGTGGAAGTCATGATGGGCCCGTTTAAGCTGATGCGGCGGTCCGAGATGACGAGGGTTTTTCCCTCCAATGGATGGATAGGATAGGCTGGTTTGGCCTCGGCATATTGGGAGGCGGCGAGTTCTTTTTCGCGCTGTTCGATCAGCGTAGCCAGGCGGGTGATTTCGGTGCGGGACTCGGTTTCTTGGAGGCGGAGTTCGGAGAGGCGCATTTCCGCTTTGTTTTTGGCGATGGCGCTTTCGAGGAGGAGCTTTTCGTTTTCCAAGCGGAGGGCGGCCATGTCGCGATCGGCTTTTTGGCGGGCCACTTCGAATTCGCTAGCGACGAGGGCTTTATCTTCCTCGGCTTTGAGGGTGGCGCGCTCGAGGACGGCGCGGCGGGCGGCGAGTTCGGCGGCGAGGCGTTCTTTGGCGATGGCGTTTTCGGAGGTGAGGCGTTCGCGCTCGGCGGCGAGTTGGGCGTTTTGCTGTTTGAGGGCGGCGAGATTGGGGTCTTCGGGGGCGGCGGCGGGGGGAGGGGCCGGGGCGGCGGCGGGGGGAGCGGGGGCTTCCTGGGCGGCGGCGGAGCTCAGGGCTAAGGCCAGCAAGAGCGAGGAGGGAAGCTGGGAGGAACGTTTCATGGGCAAAAGGAGGGAAGGCGGCGAGGGGCGCGAGCTTATGGCAAATGGGGGGCCGGGGGAAAAGGAAATCTGCGGAAAAGCGGGAATCGGCGGGCGGGGGGCGAATCTGGGCTTGAGGAAACGCCGCCGACAGGGGAAGCGGTCGAGATGAAAAAAGCATTTGTGCTGGGAGCGGGATTGGGAACGCGGCTGCGGCCGCTGACGGATCAATGGCCTAAGCCGCTGATTCCGGTGCATCACCGACCGCTCCTGGTGCGGGCCTTTGAGCACTTGCGGGCGGCGGGGGTGGAGGCCTTCGCGGTGAACACCCACCATTTGCCGGAAAGCTATGCCGAGGCCTTTCCGACGGGGACCTGGGAGGGCTGCGGCATTCATTTCCGGCATGAGCCAGAGCTGTTAGAAACTGGCGGCGGACTAGCCAATATGGCGGACTGGTTGCAGGACGGCCCCAGCTTTGTCTACAATGGCGACGTCCTCACCGACTTGCCGCTGGAACCGGCCTGGGAGGAGCATGGCGCGCGAGGGAACCTGGTGACGCTGCTGCTGCGGGGGGACGTTCCGGTGCGCAACGCGGCCTTCGACGCAGCGGCGGGCCGGGTGCTCGATCTGCGCAATGGACTGGGCACGGATCATCCCGACCAGCGGGGTTTCACGGGCATCTATATCGTTAGTCCGGGCTTTTTTCGCTATCTGGTGCCGGGGAAAAAGGAAAGTGTGGTCGGCGGCTTGCTGCGGGCCCTAGCGGCGGGGGAGCGCATTGGCGGGGTGCTGGCGGAGGAGGGCCAGTGGCTGGACTTGGGAGACCGCGCCAGCTATGTGGCGGCGCACGCGGCTGGGCGCGCGGCGGGGTTTCCGCGCTATGGCCCGTGGGGGGCGGCGGAGACGGCAGCGGTGCATCCCGAGGCCTTGGTGGACCCCACGGCGGCGGTGGATGCCGATTGCTCGGTGGGGCCGGGCGCGGTGGTGGGGGCGGGGGCGGTGCTGCAAAGCACGGTGGTCTGGCCGGGTGGCCGGGTGGCGGCGGGGGCTCGCTTGCGCGGCTGCGTGGTCCGCCGGGGCCGCGAGGCTGCGGGGGAACTGGTCGACGTGGCGGTGTGAGGCGGCGGGTGCGGATTGCGCTGGCGCGGGGCCGCCTTCTGGTGTTGACGACGGCCTGCCCATGGATACCACCCCGCTGCCTGTTCTCTATGTCTGGTCCAAGTTGAGCGCCCTCCGCTGGGAGGACGCTTGGCAGGAGCGCTTTTATGGCATGCCCCGGGTCAGCCCGGTCTTGACCACCCTGCCAGGAGGAAAAACCGTCAGGGTGGAAGTGTACTGCGAGCGGCAGGTCGATGCCGAAAAGATTCAGAAGGAATTTGGCGGCAGCCTGCGCACGCTTAAGCCGCAAAATTGGGCCGCCCCGGCGGCGCAGCGTTTGAAGCCAGTGGTGGTGCGCGACCGCCTCATCATCGCCCACGACGAAGCGACCCGCGCGGCGCAACAAGCGGCGCATCCGCAGCGCATCGTCTTGCTGGTGCCTGGCGAAATGGCTTTTGGCACCGGGGATCACGCCACCACGTCCACTTGCCTGCGCTTGATGGTAGATTACGCGGCCGCGCAGCGCAGCCCTTGGAGCGTGCTGGACATGGGTTGCGGCACGGGCATCCTCGCGCTCGCCGCCGCCAAGCTCGGGGCGGCATCAGTTAGCGGCTTTGACTATGATCCGGCGGCGGTGCGCATCAGCAAAAAGAACGCCACCCTCAACGGGGTGCGCGGGGTCAAGTTCACCTGTGAAGACATGACCACTTGGGAGGTTAAGGAGCCTTGCGATCTGGTGCTCGCGAACATTTTTTATGATGTCCTGACGCTTTCGTTTGGCAAGATCGCCGCCGCCACCAAGCCCGGGGGCCGGGTGGTCGTTTCGGGGATCTTGCACAGCCAAGCGGAGGGTTGTTTGGCGGCGGGGCGGGCGGCGGGGCTGGTTTTTGCGGAGCCGATCCGGCGCGGAAAATGGGTGACGGCCTGGGCCACCCGGCCGTAAGCTGCGCGTCCTGCTGCCATTTCTTTTTTTCAACTTTTCAACTTTTCAAGACCATGCCCCTAACAATCAATGGAGAAACCGTCCCCGACGACCTGCTGGAGCAGGAATTTGAGGGGATCAAAGCCCACTACGAGCGGATGGGGTCGATGTCCTGCTGCGGGCGGGACGAGGAATTTCGCGGCTATGCGCGGGAGAACCTCAGTGCGCGGGTGCTGATCAACCAGGAAGCGGAGCGCCGTTTCCCGGTGATCACGGAAGGGGAAGTCGATGAGGCCCTGGAGCGCTTAGTGGCGGCCGAAGGCGGGCGCGCCGCTTTTTTTGCCCACGCCGGGCTAACGGAAGCCGATGAGCCGATGGTGCGCCAGGAAGTGGCGGCGGGCCTGAGGGTGGACCGGCTCATGACCGAGCTCTGGGGCGCGGAGACGGCCCCTGACGAGGCGGCGGAACGGGCTTTTTATGAGGCGCATGTGGAGGACTATTTGAGCACGGAGGAGGTGCGCGCCATTCACTTATTCAAGCAGGTGGAAAAGGTGGAGGACCGCAGTCCGCTTTACGACAAGCTGCGCGAGCTGCGGCGCCAAGCCCGCGCCGGGGCGGATTTCGTCGCCCTAGCGCAAGAGCACACGGACAAAGAGGACAAGCAGGTTGACCTGGGATTTTTCCGGCGCGGCGAGTTCATGGAGGAGTTCGACCTGATTGTTTTTTCGTTAGAAGAGGGCGAGGTTGGGCCGGTTTTCGCCTCCCACTGGGGCTTTCATTTGGTCAAGCTGATGGAGCGCCGCCCCGCGCTGCCGCATCCCTTTGCGGAGGTTCAGGAGGAGGTGCGGGGGCGCCTCGTGGCGGAGCACCGCAGCCGCAGCACCCGGGAATTGGTGGACCGCCTCAAGGCTGCGGCGGAGATTGCGTGGAGCCCGCCGCCGCCTTTATCCTAGCGCTTCCACTGGGCGGTCCAGCGCTCGCTGAGGGGGCGGCCGCCTTTGAGGAGGCGGCAGGCGAGCTCGGCGGCGGCGGCTTTAGGGTCGAGGTGCACGGAGAAGGTGGCGCGCCATCCTCCGGTGTGGGGGTTGCGTTGGAGGTTTTTGTCGAGCAGCGCGGCATTGGCGTCGACTTCGACGAGCAGGTCGGGGCGACTTTCGTCGTCGGCGGGGTTAGCGGGGGCGCTGAAGTCGATCACATAGACTTCGGCATCCTTGCGGTCCTCGGCTTCGGGATAGTGGAGGTGGCTGCGGCGGCTTTCGAGCACTTTGCTGAGGCCGGCGACAGAGATTTCGGGAAGCCATTGGAGGCGGTAGGCGAGGCGGAGCGGCTGGCCCACGGGGGGGCGCTGTTTCGGTTCCCAGAAGCAGACCACGTTGTCGCTGCCGTCGCCTGTGCCTGGGGTTTCGATGAGGTTGATGCGGCCTTCGGGCCAGGGGCCGATGGGCTCCACCCACACGCTAGGGCGCTGCTGAAAGTTGGCTTCGAGATCTTGATAGCTGCGGAAATCGCGGTCGCGCTGGGCCAGCCCGAAGCCATAGAATTTGTTTGCTTCAAAAACGCTATGGCGCGCCACTTTCGCCGTGTCCAGGGGGCGCCAGGCGGCTTCGCCGTCGCCGAAGTGGATCAGCAGGCCGTCGCTGTCGTGGACTTCCGGGCGGAAATCGGCGGGCTTGGGCTGGGTGAATTCGCTATACCACATCATGCTCGAAAAGGGGGCGATGCCGATCAGTTCGACGTCTTGGCGGAAGGTTAGCTCGGTTTCGACTTCCATCACGGTGGCTCGGCCGGGCTGAATGCGGAATTGATAGGCTCCGGCCACGCTGGGGCTGTCGAGCAGGGCCCAGGCGCGGACTTCGCGGGCGCCGGGAGCGGGGCGCTCGATCCACCACTCCACGAAATCGGGCCATTCCTCGCCTTGGGGGCGCAGGGGATTGAGCGCGAGGCCGCGGGCGGAGGTGCCGAAGCTGAGGCCGGGGGCGAGGGAGCGAAAATAAGAGGCGCCCAGGGCCACCATGACCTCGTCGCGGGGAATGGGGCCTTGCAGCGGGGCCAGCAAGCGGAAGCCCGCGAAGCCGGTGGGATCGGGGGTTTCTGGAGGAACCGCTAGGGAGCCGTAGTCGAAAAAGGCGCGGTTCCACTCGAGCAGGCGGGTGGCGTCGGGGCCGACTTCGTGGAAGGCGACGGCCTTGGGGAAGACCCAGCCGGGATGGAAAAACTCTAACTGGAATCCGCGATCTTCTCCGGCCCAGACGCGGCGGTCGGGGCGGAATTGAATCTTTTGGTGGTCGGGGTAGGTGAGCTTGGTCCAGAAGGGATCGAGGCTGCTGGCGGGCTCGGCGTAGGGCC
>CALQKQ020000229.1 GCA_943331195.2 Akkermansia muciniphila
GCTGCGCCACTCCACCCGGCTGCCGCCACGCCTCTGGCAGCGGAAGCGTTAGCCCATACCCCACCGGCTCGGTTTGCCGCGGCACTTTCACTACCAAGGTGCGCCCATCCCGATCCAAGCTAAGCCCCTGCACCGGCACCGCCCGCCGCGGCGACCCCATCTGGTCCCGCACCACTTGATAGCCAGGCCGGATCACCTCAAAGCGATCCCCCGCACTCACATAGCGCCCCGCCTCCAGGCGCGCGCGCCCCGCCGCCCCCGCCCAGTCCGCTGCATCCAACTGCCGATCAAAGGCGATGCGAAATTCATCCGGCGCACTCGCCCAAGCCCGCACCGGCTGGGGCAACTCCCGGCCCGCGTAGCTGACCTTAAACAAGCGCCCCATCCCCTTCGGTCCGGTGCCCCAATCCGGCGGCCCGCTATGGCAGGCAATCACCAGATCCCCCTGCGGACTCACGCAGCAATCCACCGTCAACAGCCCTAAACAAGCCAGCAAGGTATTCTGCCCCACGTAGCCCTGCGGCGTCTTCACTAACTTCGTGCGCCACAATTTGCCGCGCGCCTCCCCGCACACCAGCGCATCTCCCTCCCAAAAAGCCGGGCCAAAACACCGCCCTCCATTCACCCCCTCATTGAACACCATCCCCACCGCCGACTGATGCTGCGGCCCATACTCCACCACCGCCGGCCAGTCCAACACCCCCGGCAAATGCCGCGGATGCCTCGGCGGAAATCCATAGTGCTTCCCCGGCAAGATGTGGAGCAACTCGTCCAGGGGATTACCGTTCGGCAGCCAGGTCGCCCCTTCCTGCTCCGTGGCAAAAAGGTCGCCCGCCCGATTGAAGGCCAAGGCGCAGGCAAAGCGCACCCCCGTGCACACCGTCTCCCTACTTTTAAAATCCGCCGACACCCGCTGGATCGTGCCCCGCTCGCTTTTTAAATCATAGCCCGCCCGCCCCGTCGCCGGGTCGATCATATAGCCGTTAGCATAGTTAGCGCATCCCAAGCTGAAATACAAACTGCCATCCCGCGGGTCCACCGCCAGGCCCACCGCATCCACGTTTTGGGGAATCTCCTGCCACCCCGTGGCCACCACCACTTCCTCCTCGGCAACCCCGTCCCGATCGCGATCCAAAATCAACGAAATTTTCCCTTTGCTCGCCACCAAAACCCCCTCGCCGCGCGGATCCCCCGCCGGCAGCAGCGCCATCCCCAGCGGCCCCCGCAAGGTCTCCCGTCCCCAAAACACCGTCGCCCGATCCTCCAGCCCATCGCCGTCGCTATCGGATAGCAAGTGAATCGTCCCATCGTAGCCCAGCGCCACCAGCTTGCCATCGTGGCGGTAGCGCACGTTGTTGCGATTCGTCAGGGCCAGGGGCAACTCGTTCACCGCAAAACCCGGTGCCAAAAACTGCACCACCGGCGCGTCCCCAAGCACTTCCAGGGCATGCCCCTCCGCCCCCACCGCTAGCGCATTCAAACCCGGAATCCGCGCCAACAACTTCCCCTCCACTTCCTCCCGCTCCCCCTCCGCCAGCGCCCGGTCATACACCTGCACCACCGCCAGGTCGCCCTGGAAAAAGCCATTCGCAAACGGGGGAAATTCCGCCTCGTTCGAGCACATCCGCGCCCCCAACGCCATCACATCCATCCCCAACTGCGACTCCATCCGCAGCCGCTCCCCCAGCCGCAAGCCATCCAAAAACACCTCGTTCCCCGCCGCCCCCATCTTCGAGCGCACCGTGAACACGTGAAATCCCCCAAAGGGCAAATCCGCCGCCACATTCCGCCCCGGCTCCAGAAAATCATACACGCCCCCCGCCCCCGCCGTCTCCACATTGATCGCGCTCAACTGCGCCGTCCCCACCGGGCCAAAATCAAGGTTCAATCCGCTCGTGTAATCATTCTGCCCCGCCTCCGCCATGGAAAACAGCGCCGAAAACGCCCCCGGATTGCCCCGCGGCGCCGCCAAAACCACCACCGTCGCCTCCGCCGCCAACCGCCGCCCCCCCGTCCGCCATAAATAGTCGTCTTTCCCATCAAAGCGCACCAGCGCCTCCTTCCCCCTCCCCCGCCACACCGGCATCGCCGCCCGACTCGCCTGCCACACCACCCCCGTCCCCCCCAACTCCACCCAGCGATCCAGCGGCCCCCCATCCCGCAGCGGCGGCAACGCCGCTTGTTGCCGCGCCTCCCCCTGCTCCGCCGCATCCAACCGCAACACCGCCCCCAGCGGCACCGCCCCCGCAGACCCCATCCCCCCAAAAAACACCGCCACACGCAACAAAGGTCGAAGAAAAGGTCTCATGGATTTGAAAATAAACCGCCCCCACTCTGCCGTACCCCAGCCAAACCACCAGCCAAACCATAACCCGGGCAAATTACCTGGTATTTTGCGCAAGGTCAAGATGGCGGGCTTACCCGAGCAAGGTACCCGCGCCCTCGGCATTGGGCGGGTTGAACCCCTCGCACCTTGGTGTTAAGCAGGTCTTCAAAGAAAAGGAGAGAGGACATTCCTGTCCCCCAGGTTTTCTTGAAGACCGAGAAGGGGGCAGGAATGCCCCTCTCCTTTTGGTGGCTAAATAACTCCCTCTCCTTAAGCATGGGCCCAGAGTGCTCCCCCCCCCTGCCCGCCCAAAGAAACTTGCCGCCGCTGCGTAAGCCCGCTACTGCTCGCTTCCTCGCTTCCGCTTTTCACCCTCCCGCGCCCATGTCCCCTACCCTTCCCTGGCTCGCCCTCGCTCTCCTCGCCCTGAGCCCCTTGCCCCTGCACAGCGAAGAACCCGCCCCGGCCGCGCCATCCGCCCCCACGCCAGAGCGCCAGCTCGTCCAAGGCTGGGTCCTCCCCCGCGGCGAACGCTCCCGCGCCCGGCCTTCCCTCCCCGCCGACCCCATCGAGTGGGCCTACCTCCAGGGAAAACTCGCCTTCCCCGACCCTTCCTCCGACACCGCCCCCAGCGCCGACGGCCTCCCCGCCTGGAAAAAAGTCGCCGCCAACCCCCAAGGCCAATTCGACGGCAAGGACATCGGCGGCGGCTGGCTCCTCACCTACTGCGATTCCCCCCAAGATCAGGTCTGGCTCCTCGACGCCCAAGGCCACGGCGCCGTCCGCGTCAACGGCAGCCCTCGCGTCGGCGACGTCTACGCCAACGGCAAAGTCGAAACCCCCATCCTCCTTCGCGCGGGCCAAAACACCCTCCTCTTCACCAGCGGCCGCGGCCCCATCTCCGCCAAACTCCGCCCCGCGCCCAAAGACCTCTTCTTCAGCGCCCGCGACTCCACCTTCCCCCACATTCTCCGCGGCGAAAATCAGCCCCTCTGGGGCGCCATCCTCCTCGTCAACGCCACCACCCAAACCCGCTCCGGCCTCCAACTCACCGCCGCCGGCCCCGGCTTCCGCGATACCCTCAGCGTCCTCCCCTCCCTCCCGCCCCTTTCCACCCGCAAAGTCGCCTTCCAACTCCAGCCCGACCCCGCCGCCCCCACCTCCACCTGGACCGCCGAAAAACTCCCCATCGTCCTCACCCTTCGCGCCAGCGACCAACTCGCCGACTCCACCTCCCTCTCCTGGGACGTCCGCAACCCCTCCCAAACCCACCTCCGCACCTTCCAAAGCCAGATCGACGGCAGCATTCAATACTACGGCGTCGTCCCCCCGGCCGCCAACTCCGCTCTTCCCAACCAGCCTCCCGGCCTCCTCCTCTCCCTCCACGGCGCCGGCGTCGAAGGCGCCGGACAAGCCGACGTCTACCGCCCGCAGCCCAACACCTACGTCATCACCCCCACCAACCGCCGCAACTTCGGCTTCGACTGGGAAGACTGGGGCCGCTGGGACGCCCTCGAAGTCCTCGAACTAGCCCGCGCCCGCTTCGCCACCGACCCCCGCCGCACCTGGCTCAGCGGCCATTCCATGGGCGGCCACGGCACCTGGCACATCGGCTCCCTCTTCCCCGACCGCTTCGCCGCCGTCGGCCCCAGCGCCGGTTGGATCAGCTTCAACAGCTACGCCGGCCGCCCCCCAGAGCCCTCCACTGACCCCGTCACCACCCTCCTCCGCCGCCCCCTCTCCGTCGGCGACACCCTCGCCCGCAGTCGCAACCTCCAACACCAAGGCGTCTACATCCTTCATGGCGACGCCGACGACAACGTCCCCGTCGACCAAGCCCGCACCATGCGCGCCGCTCTCGCCGCCTTCCACCCCGACTTCGTTTACAAAGAGCAACCCGGCGCCAACCACTGGTGGGGCAACCCCTGCTGCGACTGGCCTCCCATGATGCAGTTCTTCCAAGACCGCACCCTCCGCCTCCCCCGCGACGTCTCCGATCTCCACTTCCTCACCCCCAGCCCCGCCGCCTCCGCCCACTGCTTCTGGGCCACCATCGAAAATCAAAACCACCAAGAGGAAATCAGCGAACTCGCCCTCCGCTACCAAGCCAATCCCCTCACCATCTCCGGCACCACCAAAAACGTCGCCCGCCTCACCCTCCACCCCAGCCTCCTCCAAGCCCCCGACGCCCCTCCCGCCACCTCCCTCTCCCTCGACCTCGACGGCTCCAAACTCCCCAACCTCCCCCTCCTCCCCAACCAATCCCTCTCCCTCGCCCGCTCCCCCCAAGGCTGGCAACTCGCCCCGCCCTCCGACGCCCTCCGCAAATCCCCCCAGCGCAGCGGCACCTTCAAAACCGCCTTCCAAAACCGCTTCCTCCTCGTCTACGGCACCGCCGGCTCCCCCGACGAAAACGCCTGGATGCTCGACCGCGCCCGCCACGACGCCGAAGTCTTCTGGTATCGCGGCAACGGCTCCGTCGACGTCGTCCCCGACTCCGCCTGGAAAACCATCGCCGAAACCGACCGCAGCGTCATCGTCTACGGCAACGCCTCCATCAACGCCGCCTGGCGCGAACTCCTCGCCGATTCCCCCATCGACATCCGCCGCGACGCCTGGCAAACCCCCAGCTCCCCCCTCGACCCCACCCCCGTCGCCTGCCTCCTCGTCCGCCCCCGGCCCCACAGCCTCACCGCTTCCGTCGCCGCCATCGGCGGCACCCACCTCGCCGCCCTCCGCGCCACCGACCGCCTCCCCCTCTTCTCCTCCGGCACCGGCTACCCCGACCTCCTCCTCGTCGCCCCCGACTACCTCCAAAACGGCGCCGCCGCCGTCAAACTCACCGGCTACTTCGGCCAAGATTGGTCCTTCGCTCAGGGCGAATGGGCCGGCCCCTCCGCTCCTCGCTGAGCCTGCCCTCAGCCTTTCCCCTGCCCCTGCCCCAGAGAACACCCGGCTTGACTCTCGGGTTAAAAAACCTAGTGTTCCTCCCCGCTTTCAGCCCCAAAACAGGCCGAAGGTGCGGATTTCACCCCATTTTTCTATCCCATTGAACCCGGAACAGGAGGCCACCTTGGACTTAAAAGAGATTCGTCAAATCATCGAAATGATGAAACGCCACGACCTGTCGTTCTTCCATTTGGAGCGCGAGGGGTTCAAGATCAAACTCCGCAAAGGGGTCGATTTCGACGCCATGGTCAACAAAATGGGCCCCCCCGCGCCCGCCCCACACCCCCCTTCCCACGCCCCACACCCCGACCCCGCCGCCGATTCCCCGGAATCCCCCGCCTCCGATGCCCCCGCTCCCAGCGGCGGTGCCAAAATCCTCTCCCCCATGGTCGGCACCTTCTACCGCGCCGCCGGTCCCGGTGAAAAAATCTTCGCCAACGTCGGCGACACCGTCACCGAAGACACCACCGTCTGCATCATCGAAGCCATGAAGGTCATGAACGAAATCAAAGCCGAATCCAGCGGCATCATCACCCGAATCCTCGTCGACGACGCCACCCCCGTCCAATTCGAAACGCCCCTCTTCGAAATCAAGCCCGCCTGACCCCGGCCCCGCACCCAGCAGACCTCTCTGGCCTCCTGCGCCCCGGCTCCAGGCCCCCCTCCCCGCTCCTCCCGTTTCATGTTTAATAAAATCCTGATCGCCAACCGCGGCGAGATCGCCCTGCGCGTCATCCGCGCCTGCAAAGAACTCGGCATCCGCACCGTGGCCGTCTACTCCAAGGCCGACGAGACCTCCATGCACGTCCAGCTCGCCGACGACGCCATCTGCATCGGCGCCGGGCCCAGCAATCAAAGCTATCTCATGATCGACCGCATCATCGCGGCCGCCGAAATCGCCAACGTCGACGCCATCCACCCAGGCTACGGCTTCCTCAGCGAAAACGCCCGCTTCGCCCGCATCTGCGAAAGCTGCAAAATCAAATTCATCGGCCCCAGCGCCGATACCATCGAAATCATGGGCGACAAAAATCGCGCCCGGGCCACCGCCAAAAAATGGAAGGTCCCCATCACCCCA
>CALQKQ020000230.1 GCA_943331195.2 Akkermansia muciniphila
CCGACCCGCTTGGGCGTGAACAGCGACGACGGCTTCACCCTCTCGGTGGGCGGATCCCCAATGGACGTCTTCAACCGCAGCGTGGCGGGCGTCTTCAGCGGCGGCCGCGGGGCCTCCGATACCACCTTCGACATCGAAGTGCCCGTGGCGGGTCTCTACCCCGTGCGCTTGCTCTGGTGGGAAGGCGGCGGCGGCGCGAACCTGGAGTTCTTCAGCGTCAAACAAGACGGCACCAAAGTGCTGATCAACGACACCAACGACGCGGACGCCATCAAGGGCTACTACGCCGGACTGGTGGCCAAGCCCTCCATCACGGCCATCACCCCGTATCCCACGAGCATGGGCGGCTTCAAAGCCGACCAAGCTCACCCCCTGGAAATCCGCCTCATCGACGGCGTGGCTTCCGTGGTCGACGCCAGCATCAAGTTGAAAATCGACGGCGCATTCGTCACCCCCACGGTGACCAATGCCAACTTGTTGGATTCCGTGCCGATCTACACCGACGTGAAGTATCTTCCTTCGGTCGGTTGGACGGGCGGTATTCACACCGTTGAACTCAGCTACAACGACTCCGCCGCCACTGCGCGCACGGAGACCTGGACCTTCACGGCCTTGGACGTTTCCAAGACCTTCTATTGGAGCCAAGGCGCCGGCAACAACAACATCCTCGATCCAGGCAACTGGACCAATGGAGTGGTCCCACCAAACGACGGGCAAAACATCAACCTCCTCGCTGGTCAACGCATCTCGTTCTCCCGCAACGACATGACCATCCCAGATGAAGGCGGCCGCCAAATCAACCTCGCTGCCGGATCCCAAATCCTCAGCGACAAGGGGGGTGGAGGCGACCTGCACGTCAACGCCCGCGTCAATGCCGCCGGCAATGGCCCAGACGGGAACGGGATGTTCTACGTTGAAGGTGGCGGTTGGGGGATGCCCAACAACATGGTTCTCTCCGGAGATGCCAGCACCACCGCGAACGGCAATCGCCTCCGCATCGACGGCGGCCCGAACCGCCTCGACCTCAATGGCTACACCCTGACCATGAAGGGCAACAATGAAAACAACTTGGTGAACACCCGCCTCGTCGGGGGCCCCGGCTCTCGCATGGTGCTGCAAAACTTCACTGGGTTTGAAGCCAGCACTTGGGTCGACCCGACCGTGACCGTGGAATTGGCCAGCGGCGTCACCCTCAGCTCGTGGTCCGGCCAGGGGGCCCGCCGCGATCAGCAGATGGTCTTGAACGACAATGCCGTGATTGAGTCCCGCTACGACGACGAAGACCTGACCTATTCTGGGACGGTGACTTCGAACGCCGGGGCCTCTGCGGTCCTCCGCGCCAACACCGGCGACGGCGGCGGCAAGGGCGACATGCGCCTCAACATCCTCGGCGCGCTGCAAGGCCCCGGGAGCTTCCGCAAGGAAGGCAACGGAACCCTCGTGCTCAGTGGTGGCTCCGCCGCTACAGGAACCGCCGGACTCGCTCTGGCTGGCGCCGGAACCACGGTGCTCGCCTCCAACACCGCCGCCGGCAGCGGCGCCATCAGCCTCTCCGGTGCCACGCTGCACCTGAGCAATGCCGGTGGTCAGGAATACATTGACTCCGCCCAGCGCTGGGAAGCCCTGGACGAAGCCAACCAAACGGTGATGGATCCCGTGCTCTCCGGCGTCAATTCTCGCCAAGCACTCGGCGGTCAGCGCCGCACCACCTACACTGGGAAGTTCAACAACCCAGCATCCTCCTCCACCCTCTACACCTTCGCCGAACAATTCGACGACGATGTCTACCTCGAGATCGACGGCAGCGTCATCTTGAGCGACGGAGATTGGGGCGCGGTAACCTCCGGCCAAACCGTCCTTGATCCTGGACCGCACGACTTCCGCGTCAGCGTCCGCGATGGCGGCGGCGGTTCCGGTCCTAACGATGCCAACGGCAACGCCGGCTGGCAGCACATGGGCCTCGGTTACACCACCACCCTGCCCGCTGACAATAACGGCGGTAAGGACGCCAACAAGGCGATCGGCAACTACATCAAGATCGGAACCTTCTACGAAGTCTATCAACCGACCGATCGGCAGATTGGCAACGCGGTGGTCCTGACCGGAAGCAACGTGGTCTCCACGCGCTACATGAACGGCTACGATGCGGTTCTCACCGGCCCCCTCAGCGGCGCGGGTAACCTCACCGTGGATGGCTCGCCTTCCTACACCACGGACGACCTCGTCCTCAATGGCCTGGGTACCTACTCCGGGAGCACCGCCGTCACCACAGGCAGCCTCATCATCAACGGAAACTTCAGTGCTGCCACCGGCCCTGTGTCCGTTGACCTCGGCGCCAGCCTCGGCGGTACCGGGATCGTCGGCGGAGCCATCAGTGCCAGCGGGAGTATCGCCCCGGGGACCTTGGGTGCCATCGGCACCCTCAACGCCGCGAAGTCGGTGACCTGGGTGGGCAGCAAAGATGCCTGGCGCTTCCAACTGGGATTGGCCAACGCCAGCAGCAGCCTCGCCATCACCGGCGATTTCGTCAAAGGACCAGGAAGCGTCTTCGCTTTCGACTTCCAGGGCGCCGGCGGTGCCGGGACCTACAAGCTGGTGCAATGGACCGGCAGCACTGGATTCGCCTCGAGCGACTTCAGCGCCGTCAACCTCGCCACTGGCAACACTGGGACCTTCAGCATCGTGGGCAACGAACTGCTCCTCGAAGTCAAGGTGAGCGGATACGGTTCTTGGGCTTCCACCGCTTTCCCTGCGGGGACTGACGCCGCCGCCCAGCAACCCAACGCTGACCCGGATGGCGATGGCATCACCAACCTGATGGAATACGCCTTGGGCACCAGCCCAGTCGGATTCAGCGCCGCGCCTCCGGCTTCCACCGTCACCATCGGTGCCGATCAATATCTCGCGGTCAGCTGGACTCGTCCGGCCGGCATCACAGATATCTCCACCGTCGGTCAGGTCTCCATCAGCGCCACCGCCTGGAGTTCCGCTACGTCCGAAGTCACTACCACCATCACCAACATCGGTGGCGGTCGGGAATCGGTCGTCGTCCGCGACGCCAAGCCAATCGTCCCTGGTGGCTTCCGCCTCCTCCGCGTCAAGGTGACTCAAACCCCTTGATCTAAACCTAGCTAAGGCTCATCAGCCTGGCATCTTAGCCACCCGGCCATCTGGCCGGGTGGCTTTTTTTATACCGTTTCGCTGACCGCAGCATAGGGCATGAGCGGCTTTATTTCGCCGCAGAGCACGCCCACCTTGGGCGTCGGCGACTCAGATGCGCCGACTTCGGCGAATCGCGCTTTGGCAGCCATCAATCAACAAAACCGTTTGGGAGTGACTTGGAAGCCTGGTTGGTTTATCAAATAGGCATGCCCAGGGGCACCTCGTCAGGAATCAAACTGAACCCGGATCACCCCTGAACATGAATGCACCGCTCCCAGTCAGTCCGTCGGCCTGGAAGACCATCTCCCCGGCTGAGGTGGCTGACCTGTCGGTTCCGGACCTGTTGTCCCGGCTCAGGACGAAACCGGACGGCCTCACCTGGGAGGAGGCAGCGCAGCATGGGAAGATTTACGGACCGAACGAACTGATCAATCACAAACCGCCGGGATGGCCCGCAGTGCTGTGGGCGTCCATCCGCAATCCCTTCAATGGGGTTCTCCTCAGTCTCGCGATCGTTTCCACCATGACGGGCGACTTAAAAGCCACCATCGTCATGCTGTTGATGGTCACGCTTAGCACCGGGCTGCGTTTCTGGCAGGAAATGAAAGCCACCATCCAGGCGGACTCCCTGCGGAGCATGGTCCACAATTTCGCGACGGTGGTGCGGCAGGGCGATCGGCCGACGGACCTCACGCCCAACGACCTTCATCCGCTGGCCACGGACATTCCGCTTCGGCAACTCGTTCCCGGCGACATCGTCTTGCTCTCTGCTGGGGACATGATTCCGGGCGATCTCCGCCTGCTGGAATCGCGCGATTTGTTTGTCTCCCAGTCCGCGCTCACCGGCGAGGCCATGCCAGTGGAAAAATTCGCCGCCGCGCTCACGGCCGGTGCCGCAGCGCCTGCGATGGACGCATCCCAGCCCGCGCTGGAACGGGCTTGCCTGGTTTTCATGGGAACTAGCATGGTCAGCGGCACCGGACGCGCCGTGGTCGCGGCTACTGGGGGCGGGACCCTGTTTGGTTCCATTGCCGCCAGACTGGTGGCGCAGCGCCCTCCCACCGCTTTCGACATCGGGGTGAACAAGGTGAGTTGGCTCCTCATTCGCTTCATGCTGGTGATGGTTCCCGTGGTCTTTCTGATCAATGGGATGGTGAAGCATGAGTGGCTGGAGGCGTTCTTTTTTTCGATCGCCATCGCGGTGGGCCTCACCCCGGAAATGCTGCCCATGATCGTCAATGCCAACTTGGCCCGGGGAGCCCGGATCCTGGCCAAAAACAAGACGATCGTGAAGCACCTTTCGGCGATTCAGAACTTCGGGGCCATGGATATCCTCTGCACGGACAAGACCGGCACCCTCACCCAAGACCGCGTCGTCCTCACCCGGCACCTCGACATCCACGGGGTCGAGACCCGCCGCGTCCTGCTTCATGCCTGCCTCAATAGCGTGCATCAGACCGGATTGAAAAACCTGATCGACCGCGCCGTCATCGACAAGGCGCAGGAGGAGGAGGTGCTCGAGGAAACCCGCGATTTCGTAAAAATCGATGAAGTTCCCTTCGACTTTCAGCGGCGGCGCATGTCCGTCATTCTGCGGGCCCGGGACGGCAGCGAACTGCTGGTCTGCAAAGGGGCCATGGAGGAAATGCTGGAAGTCTGCAGCCATGTCGAAGACAATGGAATCGTGGTGCCGATCACCGAGGCGCTGCGCGACCAGTGCAAAGCCCGGCGAGACAACCTCAACAGCAATGGCATGCGCACCCTCGCGGTCGCCCATAAAGCCATCGGCCCCGCCGACTACCCATTCAACATCGCGGATGAGCATGAATTGATCCTCACCGGTCTCGTCGCTTTTCTGGATCCTCCGAAAGACACCGCCCTGGAAGCGCTGCGCCTGCTGCAGGAGCATGGGGTGGAGGTCAAAATCCTCACCGGCGACAACGCCATCGTCACTAACAAAGTCTGCCGCGATGTCGGCCTGCCGGTGAAAGCCACCCTGGAGGGCCGCGAGCTGGAGGGCCTGGACGAGGCCGCCTTTTCCGAAGCCGCCGCCCGGGGGACCATCTTTGCCAAGCTTTCACCGATGCAGAAAGCCAGCCTCGTGGCCGCCCTCAAAAAGCAGGGCCACACCGTCGGCTTCATGGGCGATGGCATCAATGACGCCCCGGCCCTGCGGGAAGCCGATGTGGGGATCTCCGTGGACAGCGCCGTGGATGTGGCCAAGGAAGCCGCCGACATCATCCTGTTGGAGAAGAGTCTCCTCGTGCTAGGAAAGGGCGTCATCGAAGGACGGCGCACCTTTGGCAATATCATCAAATACATCAAGATGACCGCCAGTTCGAACTTCGGCAACGTCTTCAGCGTACTGGTGGCCAGTGCCTTTCTTCCCTTCTTGCCCATGCTCGCCATGCAGTTGCTGGTGCAAAATCTGCTCTACGATTTTTCCCAGATTTCCATCCCCTGGGACCGGATGGATGAGGATTTCCTCAAAAAACCACGCCAGTGGGATGCCGGCACCATTACCCGATTCATGATCTGGATCGGACCGCTCAGCTCCATCTTCGACATCATCACTTTCTTTGTGATGTGGCACGTCTTCGGAGCCAATACCCTGGCGCATGAAGGGCTGTTCCAGAGCGGCTGGTTTGTGGTAGGCCTCCTCACCCAGACGCTCATCGTCCATATGATCCGCACGGAAAAAGTGCCCTTCTTCGAAAGTACCGCCGCGCCAGCGGTGCTGGCGGGAACCGGTCTCGTCATGGCGGTTGGCTTGTGGCTGCCGTTCTCCCCCTTGGCCCCCGCCTTGAAAATGGACCCCCTTCCGGCCCCGTATTTCCTCTTCCTCCTCCTCCTTCTCACCGCTTATTGCCTGCTCACCCAGACCGTCAAAAAGATCTACATCCGCCGCTTTGGTAATTGGCTATGAACGGTGGTTTGCTCCCTTCTGGCACCATCCCTCGACTCCGATGACACCACCGCCCGCAGGACGAGGAGCCGGCCAGGTCTGCCCGATAAAGATGTCAGGAGATGTTGAAATGCCAAATCTGGTCGCTTAAAATCCGCTTCGCGGCCTTCAAAACGGTGTTATAAGGTGCATTTCGGTGCAGTTCTGGCCCTCCGGGGATTTTGGCCCTTTTTGCTGAAACTCGCTCATTTTAAG
>CALQKQ020000231.1 GCA_943331195.2 Akkermansia muciniphila
AACCCCTTTGTGCACACCTTCCATCCGGATCACGACAACCTGGATGCGCGGCCTGACGGCACGCGCACGCCCCTAGCCAATGGGGTGGAAAGCTACAGCATAACCCGCCAATGCACCTTCCAGTTCTCCTCCGCGGCACCCGCTGGGACTAGCAGCATCGGCTGGGGCAGCAGTGTCATTGGCGGCACCTACAGCGAAGTCCTCACCGGCCTGCACAAGGGCTCAATCACCGTCTCCGGATCCTTCACGCTGCGCCGCGCTTCGGAAGTCGGCGCCATCACGGTCAACTGACTAACTACCAAACTTTACTCAACTCAAGCTATCTCCCATGAAACCCCTCCTTCTCCTTCTGGCCACCAGCCTGCTTCTTTTTGCGCCCGCCGCCTTCGCGCAGACCAAGGTGCCCGGCCTGATCAATTACCAAGGCAACGTGCGCAATGCCGCCGGCGTGGCCCTCGGATCTGGCACCGCGATCAGCCGCACCGTCACCTTCCGCTTCTACAAGGCGGCCACCTCGGTCCTGGCCGCCGACCGCCTCTGGAGCGAGTCGCAGACCGTGACCATCCTCGACGGCAATTTCAACGTCTTGCTCGGCGCCGGCACCGCGGTCTCTGGCGAGACCAATGCCGTCACGCCTTTCGCGAATGTCTTTAGCCAAAGCGCCGTCCTATACCTCGGCATCACCGTCGACGATGGCAATTCCGCCACCACGGATGCGGAAATTTCGCCCCGCCAGCAACTCGTTACCGGTGCCTATGCCTTCCGGGCTACCGTCGCCGAAAGCGTCGATAGTACCGCCATCACCACGGCCATGCTGGCCAGCGGAGCGGTCACCACCAACCAACTCGGGGCCGCCGCCGTGACGACCGCTAAAATTGCCGCCGACGCCGTGACCAACGCCCAAATTCTCAACGGCACCATCGGGGTCGACGAGCTCGGCATCGGCGCCGTGACCTCGGATAAGATTCTCGACGGCACGATCACAAGCGCGGACATCGCTACGGATACCATCGCGGCGGGCGACATTGCCGCCGGTGGGGTCGCCAGCAGCGAGATTCTCGACGGCAGCATTGTCACGGCCGACCTGGCCGACAACGCGGTCACTGCCGGCAAGATCGTCGATGGCACCATCGCGACGGCTGATATCGCCGACAGCTCGATCACCTCCGCCAAGATCGCCGACGGCACCGTCACGGGGACCGACCTCGGCGCCAATACCGCGACCACCGCCGAAAACCTCCGCATCGTGCGGGGGACGATTTCAATCGCTACTGGATTTAGTACCGCTCACACTGGCCTATCAGTCACGGGTTCTGGCTTTTCATATACTCTTAACTCTACCTTTGTGCAAATTACCTTTAATCCGCCATTCAGCGCGACGCCGACGATCACGGTATCGAATCACAGTCATTCAGCTTGGACGCAGTATGTTGAGAAGAACACAGTTGATTTCCCTACGGCATCCCAATTCAAAACGAGTTGTTCTGTGAGTGGAATCTCATCAAATGGCGATACCTTGTACGCCGGGCATGGGAATGGCCTCGAATTCATCGCCATCGGCCCGCGCTGAGCCGCAGCATGATCCCGTGCCCGAATCGCCTCAATGCGTCGTTTGCTGGTAATGACATAAGCGGCGCCTGCCCTCTGCGCCAAATTCCTTTTTAGATTCTTATGAATTTCCGATTTCCGATGCTTGCGGCCTTGGTGGCGCTGCTCCTGGCAGTGCCGGGGAGGGCTCAAAATGAGTTGAGCCCGGCGGTCCCCTTCAACGCGCTCACCCAGGGAACGGCCTTTGGTCCTGCGATATTGTCTCAGTTTTCCAGTGTCGGCACGACTTCTAGTGGCGCCACTAACGTGCAGGGGGTTTTGCCGCAGGGGATTTACAAAGATGCCCAAAGGCAGACCGTGAGTGCTTCCACGATCACGCTGCGGACAGGGCGGGTCGGCTATGCGTTCGCCTCGGGCGTGCCGCGCTATTTTCTGGGAGATGAGATCACGCCCCCGCTCACGAAGGCCGACAACACGGCGGCACCCGCAGGCTATTGGCGCGCCATGCCGGTGCGCCCTGGAGAAATATTCGTTAATCCCAACGGGACCGCGCTCACCGATGTAAACGGCGCGCAACTCCCTAACGCGAGTGGAGCCACCGGCACGCCTTTGCCGCTCCTGGCTGTCGGGCAATATGAGAGCTTCTACTACAGTCCCCATGCCGACCGGGTGTTTGCCTCGCAGTCGGGTTCGGTGGAAATCTGGTGGGTCTCCGCTTTGCCCGAGGGCACCGGCAACGGGGCCTGGAAATTCCGCAAGGAGACCTTCAATGTCTCGGGAGATACCAATGGCCCAGTGCGCAAGATCTATTGGACGGAAGACTCCTTTGATGGACCCCACGTCGTCATTCCCAACGGACGCATTGAAAAGGCCAATCCGATTTACACCGCCAAGTTCCCGGCCACGGTCGAGGTTGGCTACCGCCCGCCGGGCTATGTGGAGAATCCGGAAACTAGCGCTCAGTCGCCTGACATTAGGCGCACGCTTTGGTATGAGAAAACGGGCCCGCTCGGCCAACTTTCGGCCTATAATCTGGAGGGGCGAATTTTGGTAGAATATCTCGGAGCCGAAATCTCTCCAGGCAGGAATACCTTTCTCGGAGCCGATGTGGTGGAGGTGGTGAAATCGACGACGGCCCAAACCACGGAAGTTGAACTCGGCCAGCAAGTGCTCCCGCACACCAAGGAAGAAGGCCTCACGGCGACGTCTTCCCTCAGTGTGGGATCGGATGCCAAGTTTCCATTTTATTCCACCCGATCCCGTTCCAACGGGGAAATAATTTATTTTGCGGAGCGGGAGAACCTCAATCCTGACCTAGTGCTTTTTTATTGGATGGAGCGGGCGGATGCTGGCATCGACCTGCTGCCTGATGGTCAGGTTGCCGGACTGAGCATCGCGTGGCCAAAATACAAAAATAGCTATCGCTTTGTGTGGCCGACCAACTATGCGGGCTACGCGTTCGTCACCACGGATTCGGCCGGTAGCAACAATTCTAATGGGTTGGTTTTTGATGCCTCGTCGCTGCCAGAAGTCATTTTCCAGGATGATCCGGCCCAGCAAGAGGCGTCCTTCGATACGGCCACCCTGCGCCTGCAGGTCAACCTTGGCGCTTCGAACGACGGCTTGAACCGGAGCTTGCTCAAATTTAGCAAAAACAACGAAGTGTGGTATCAACCGATCTACACCCAGGCAGAGACTCGCAGCGGCTACGTGGAGCCGGATCAGGGGGCCGCGATCAACACCGCGGCGACGTTGGGCGGGCGGATTGAGCGCCCCTCGGCGCGCTATGCGGTGGCGGGGGCCATCACCAGCGGCAACATCCACCAGGCATCGGCCTATCTGAATCCCTACAGCGTGGGCGTGGAGGCGGCGGCCAAAGGGGCCATCCTTCCGGTGAATGCCAATCCTTTGAATAACACGTTAAAGGTGCGCTGGTTTGAAAAAGTCAACCCGCCCAGTTCGACCTTCTCTTCGTTTTATGTGCCGTCGAAAATGGCAAGCTACACCGTGGCCTATCCCTCGGAGCTGGGCACGTGGCGGGCCTCGGCCACCATGGCGGTTTCGCGCCAGGGGCACACCAGCACCGTCTTGCAAGACGGCCGGGTGCTCGCGGTCGGCGGCACCGGAGCTTCTGGGCAAGCCTTGAGCAGCGCCGAACTTTACGACCCTGCCACCGCCATTTGGACCGCGGTTCCGTCGATGGGCACCGCCCGCTTGCGGGACCACACCGCGACCTTGCTGACCAGCGGCAAGGTTCTCGTGCTGGGCGGCTTTTTGAGCGATGGCACCACCGCCACCAATGGCACGGAAATTTTTGATCCTGCGACTTTTAAATGGACCGTCGTTGCTAACATTGGAGTGGGCGCCCGGGGGAGGCACCGAGCCACCTTGTTGTCGGACGGCACCGTACTCGTCACCGGTGGACAGAGTTCGTCGACGGTTTGGCGCAATACCGCAGAAGTTTATGATTCTGGAGCGAACACCTGGACAAGTGTGGGCAATCTTTCCTCGTCTCGGGCGAACCACGCGGCGGTGTTGTTGCCCAATGGCAAGGTGGTGATTGCCGGAAGCAATACCGGCTCCAGCCTGGTGGTGGATATTTATGATCCGGTGGCCAAGACGTTTTCAAACGGCGGGAACATGGCTAGCGCCCGGAGTTATCCTACGGGCACCTTGCTGAGCGATGGTCGGGTGCTGCTTTACAGCTCCGCCAGCACACCGGGACTGGGCACGGCGGAAATTTACAATCCCAGCACCCTCAGCTCGGTTCTGGTAGCGAATCCTCCGGTGGCTCGCTACTCGCACACGGCCACCCTGCTGCCGAGCGGCAAGGTGTTGATCGCGGGGGGCTTGATTTCCGGCGGCAGCGCGGGCGGTGCCAGCGGCAGCTCGGAAGTGTTTGATCCCGCTACCAGCACCTGGTCTGTGGGGCCGACATTGATCGGCGCCCGAGCCGGGCATGCGGCCTCGCTTCTGGCCACGGGCACAGTGCTCCTCAGCGGCGGCCAGTGGAGCGGCGCGGCGCTGAAAACCACCGAACTCCCTCTGATGGAAGATACCTTAGTGATGGCCTCGAACCTGGGCGCGGTGGGCCTCACGGCGGAGCAATCCGCCGGCTATCTCTACCAGCAAAACGATCCGACCGCGGTGGGTTACAATCCGAACGAAGAGCACGCCATCAAGGCGAACGCGACCTTCTGGGCCTTGCGCGACGATTTGAACGTGGCCAGCTTTTCGGCTTCCTTTACCTCGCAACCCTACGCGCTCATTGCTTACACCGCCCAGGATGGTCGCCCGGCGATGCGTCCCTTCCGCGTGCTTCGCGAGGACAGCCGCTACAAGTTCAGCTATCCCTGGACCGCCGCGACCAAGCTGCAGGGGCCTATGCCGCTCCCGCTGTTGCCCTTGCCGCAAAAAACCGATGGCAGCATCGCTAACACCGAAGTCACCATGGTGGCGGATTCCGCGGCGGCCGCCGGATCGCCGACGTCCTATGCCAGCTTCACTTTCGAGGACCGCAAGGGCTACAAGTGGGTCTATCGCGGGCCGCATGCCATGAGCGCTCCAACCTTCGGCATGCAATGGTATTACCCGATGCAAGATGGCTTCTTCATCCCCGGCCTGGCCAGCCAGCCTGCCTTAGGCACCAAGCTTCCCTTCCTCCGTCCGCTGACCAGTGGCGTGGCCCAGGGCGACGCCGTGAGCGGTACTTCGCAAACGGTGACCTACACCCCCGCCTGGCCGACGGCGGTGCCTTCGCTGCGCCTCGCCGAGACCCTGACTCTAGCGAAATTCGG
Source organism: Akkermansia muciniphila (assembly GCA_943331195.2). GTDB lineage: Bacteria > Verrucomicrobiota > Verrucomicrobiia > Verrucomicrobiales > V1-33 > CAIZWU01. The sequence goes on from CALQKQ020000231.1 coordinate 5,346, forward strand.
CCTGCCGGATGTGCGCCATCAGAAGAGCGCGGAAATCCTCTACCAACAGTCGATCGCCGTAGGCGGCACCACCAAGCCCAGCGTCACCCTGCACGACCCGACCCGCTACAAAATGACGGCCCTCGCCGCCGTCGAACTCAGCGCCCTGCCGGAGACTTTGAAAACGTCCGTGTATCAGGGCAAAAGCTACTTCCAAGGGCTTCCGCCGCATCTGCAGACCCGCTTTTTCTTCGACGCGAGGGCCAGTGCCAAAGGCAGTCTGGTGCTCAAAGGTGAATTCCACGACGAAATCGCCGGTGAGGATTACCTGGACCTCAATGTGCTTTCGGCCACCGACAGCGCCGCCCTTAAGGCGCTGGCGGCCAACGAGGACGCCGCCATTAAGGGCAAATGGGAGAGCGCGATCGACAGGCTGAGCACGAAGGTGGAGACTTTTGTGGAAAATCCCCTGCAGAAGGGAACTTTCCAAGTGAGTCCCAAGGCGGGCCTCACCTACTCCGTTGGACCTGCGGCGCTGGCCGAAATGCCGGATGCTGACAGCGCGCGGGATAGCTATGCGCTTACCGCCACCGGCCAGGGCAGCGGCTACGCCACGCTCATGTTTGGCGATGGCCGCAATCCGGCCTTTACACCGAGCGGGGATCCCCCGGTGATGCAGATCGTCAAAGTCGTTCCCGAACTCTACAATGGCGACGTCAAGGTGCGCCTCTCGAGCAACCCGCTGGATGAGCAGGTCAGCCTGCGCCACAGCGGGGATTTCGCGGCGGTGCCGGAAAACTACGAGTTTGAATGGCGCTCGGCCCCGCCGACCGCCAATGGCACCCAGCCGGCGACCTACAGTTACACGAATACGATCTACCTGGGGAACTCGGCCACCGCCGCCACCCGCCAGTGGCGCTATGTCCAGTCCCCGGCCACTTCCGCGCCGAGCTTGGGCGACTATTCCGTAGACACCTTGCTCCTGCCGGGCACGGT
>CALQKQ020000232.1 GCA_943331195.2 Akkermansia muciniphila
CGCCGCCAGCTTGGCCCCGAAGGCACCAAAGTCACAGACGAATCCTCCTGCGTCGAAGGAATCTGGCGGCGGAAGGAATGGCTGGCTGGCATCGGTAAGAAAAAACCCCAAGCAAGCACCGCCCAGCCCCCAGCGAAACCTCTTTTCCAAGCCACTTCCCCTCAGCGCCGCGCCGCCCACGCCGCCCAGCGCTCCCCCAATCGCGCCCCCGCCGCATCGCCCCGGTGAAACAGCCAGCGATACCGCAGCGTCAGCGGTGCCCCCGGCTTGAGCGCATAGTCGCCCGCCCCTTTCGGTTTCTTTTGAAAATCGTGCAACCCAAACGGATTCGCCGCCACCAATCCATACTCCCGCGCGTGCCACGTAGTCGGATGCCGCAAATTCCCCGGATGGTCGAAGCAGGCCACCCCCACCGACCCGCTCCCCACCGGAGCGCTGTAGTCAATCCACTTCGCCGCCGTGCCCCACACCGCTAAGCCCGTCTTGCCCTCGCTCGTCAGCGCCACCCCGCGCGCCACCGACCCTTTTAAGTTCAGCAGCGGATTCGTGCGGATCCCCATGGTGCCTTCCTTGGTGTCCCCAAACACCACCGGCAACTCCCCCGCCGAAAGCGTGATCGCATAGTCAATGAAGCGATCCTCCCCCTCCGCCCCGCACGTGATCGTCGTCGCAGAACTCAACACCGCAGAGCCATCCGGCTTTTGCCAGGATTCCCGCGTCTTCACGCTCACCCCCTCAGGCACGGGCACGATTTCCGGCAATCCCTGCACCACAATCCGCCCCGCATCCGCGCCCTCCTTCCAAAAATCGACCCCATTGACGCTGCCGTGGGTAAACCACAGCCCCTTGTGATGCGGGTGGTCCTCCTCCTCCCCCGGCGCCGCTGGCCGCAGGGGCCACTGCCGCACCATCTCCATCCCGCCAGGCCCGATGATCGGAAACAACACCGGCTTGGGCTGCCCCGCATAAATCAACTCCGTGAAAAGGCTCCCCTCGATTTCCACCCGCACCCGCTGCCCCACCTCATCAAGCCGCGCCGTCGCTGCCAGGGCCTCAGCCCGAGCCCCTCCGGTCAGAAGGACCCAGCACAGCGCGGCGCGGCAAAAAGTGGAAGACATCGTTTTGAAAATGAAAAAACCTCGCCGCCGCCTCAGGGAGCCGTGGCAAAACACGCCGCCTCTTCCGTGCTCCGTGCAAAAATAAAGCCCCCCGCCAAGGTCGGCGTGGACCAGCATTTCCCCGGCAGCACGTCCGCCCGCGCCAACTCCTTATACGCTCCCGGCTTGGCCTCGATGATCACCAACTCGCCCTTGTCGCTCAGCGCCAGCAGGCGGTCCTTCGCCAAGATCAAATTGCCCGGGCCAAAGCCCGCTTGGCTCCACTGCTCCTTGCCCGTGCGGATGTCCACGCACTTCACCGGCCCATCGCCATATTTCTTAAAGCTAAACATCCCGTAGAGATAACCTTGATAGGCAATCGGCGTGCTCCAGTGGTTGTTCATGCTATCCCCTTCCACCCGCCACAGCTCGCTGGTGGCATACTTCCCCCCCTCCTTCTTCACCTCAAACGCCGCGCTGCCCACCCCATAGCCCGCCGAACAATACACCACGTTTTCAAAAACCACCGGCGAGGCCGCCGTCGAGACATTGAACTTATACGGCTGCTGCCACAGCACCCGGCCATCCTTAGGCGAAAGCGACGTCAGCCCAGACTTCATGAAAAAAATCATCTGGCGCTCTCCCAAAATCGTCGTCGCCGTCGGAGTCGCGTGGGTGATCGCATCATCCCCCGCCTTCCACTTCAACTTCCCGCTGTCTTTCTGAAAAGCCAAAAAGGCCGCCCCCTTGCCGCCGCCTCCCACCACCACCAGCTCCCCCTCAATCAGCGGCGACGTCGCATTTGACCACGCAATGTTCTTCCCCTGGTAGTCCGCCGCCACATCCACCGACCACACTTCTTTCCCCGTCTTGCCATCAAAACAGTGCAGGTCCAAATTCGATCCGTAAACATACACCTTGCCCCCCGCCACCGTCGGAGTGCTGCGTGGGCCGTCCCCGCCCTTGTTGTCCCCCGTGCCGGATTCGCCTCCGCCCTGATACTTCGCCAACTTCAGCGGCGCCGCCCACAATTCCTTGCCGCTCACCGCATCCCAAGCCACACAGTATTCCGTCTCCGACCCCTCAAAATCCCGCGTCACCAGCGTCACCGCCATTCCCTCCGCCACCGCCATCGAACTAAATCCCTTGCTCGCCGCCGCTTGCCAGACCCGCTTCGGCCCCGCCGCATCCCACACCTTCCCCAGCGCCTCCGCCGTCGTCCCGTCCCCCTGCGGCCCGCGATACGTCGGCCACCCCATCCCAACAGGAGCCGCCACCAACCGCGCCGGGAGGGCTCCCAGCTCAAACAACACCGAAAAAGACAACAGAGCAGAGGAAATCTTCATATGCCCTCACCAAACGCCCTACTCCCCGCTTCCGTCAAGCTGGGAAGTCGCCCCCCCAAGGATTCTCCCGCCCTCCCCACCAGCCCCCGCCGCCCCTCCCTAGCCAAAAAAAACCTCCGCCCCCATCGGGGCGGAGGCTCTCCGTCACGCCGCCGCAGCGGCCCTTCCTATTCGTCCAGGCGCACCCGGTAAAACCGCTGCCCTCCCCCCAGCGGAACCGCCAGAGTAGTCGAAGTCCCCGTCGCCGGCACGTTGGCCTGCTCCGCCGTCCAAGCCACCAAATCCGCCGAACTCTCCACCGTATAGGTCAAGTTAGCCCGCGAGTTCCACGTCACCTCCACCTCCGCCCCCACCACCCGGCTCCCCGTCACCACAAAGCTGTTGTCCGGCCCGTTGGCGTATAAGCGCTTAATCGCCTTAGCGTTCAGCGCCCCATTGTAGATGCGGAATTCCTGGAACTGCCCATTCAAGGTGCTGTCCCCCGCATATTGCGAGCGCCCTAACCAGTTGTTGACGTCGTTGATCGACGACAGCGCATACTGCCCTCCCGCCACCTCACACTGGAACATCCCATCCCGGTACACCGTGTACACACTGCAATCCCCCGGACTGGAATCCACCGTCATGGAGATGAAGATCTCCTCGCCTAACACCGTTGGGAAGGTGAAGTCGTAGATCGACTCCGTCGGGTTTTCCTTCAACCCAAAGCGCTGCAGGCCGCCATCCGCCCCCCGCTGCACCGAATAAACCAAGTAGTCAGTCCCCCCCGATATGCCCGCAGGCGGCACTTCCAATCCCCCCGAGTCGCCAAAGTCCACAAAGCGCGACCAATCGCCCGAATACCCATTCACCGCAAACCAGCCCACCAGGGTCACCCGCGTCTGCTTGCTGATCAGCTGGTTGGGCAAGTCAATCCACGGCGAAGTATCATTGTTAGCCCCGCCGGGGAGCACGACCCCGCCCAGCGCGGCGCTCGCCCCTTCCCCTCGCACCACCGCCTCAAAGCCCGCCCCCGCCACGCTGTCCGCCGATACCGTGCCATTGGCAATCGCCCCCTCCGGCAAATCATTGAAGGTCCAGCGGTGCGCCGGCCCCTGCGCCACCGGCTCCGCGCTGAGCGGCGCTCCATCCGCCCCGTCCAAGGCCAAATCGCCGTCGCTGTCCACATCAAACGGATCGCTCCCCGCCGCCACCTCCGCCCCATCCGCTAGGCCATCGTGGTCCGTATCCGGATCGCTCGGACTCGTCCCCGGATTCCCCGAACTCGCAAAAACCGCTGAGTTGTTTTCCACCGCGTCCGACAAGCCATCCCCATCGCTGTCCGCCTTGCTCGGGTCAGATCCACGCCCCAGCTCTTGCAGCGCTGTCAAACCATCGCCGTCGAGGTCACTCCCGCTAGGTGGCAAGCTAGGGTTGCGGTCCATCCACCACTCCGGCCAGCCATTGGCATTCGTAATCTTCAGCGTGGTAATGTCCGTCGCCGGGTTGCTCCCATTGGGCAAGCTGTCCGGCCCCTTGGCGAAACTCTTCACCACATCCGCATCCGAAAATGCCCCCGCATACACCCGAAACTCATCAAAGCTACCTGACAAATTCCGATCACCCAACCAGTTAGAGCGGCCCAGCCAGCAATTCACGTCATTGAGACTGTCCAATTTCAAGTTGCCCGCCGTCTCCGACACCAGCACCCCATTCTCAAAGTAGCGCAGCTTGGCACTGGACTCATCATAAGTGAGGACAAAGTGCAGCGGCACCTCCAAGGTCCCCTCCCGCGCCGCGCTGTCCGTCGCCATGCTGTTCCCCGGCGCGCCCGTGGCGTCGTTGTTCGTCCAATCCACCCGGCGCAGTTGCACGTCGTTGCCCCGCGCCCCCGCAATCATCAAATAGTCCTGCCCCGCATCGTATCCCCCCCAGCTGCGCCCCGGCCCAAACGTCTCTCCCAGTCGCTTGCCCGGCGCGCTCGACCCAACATCCAAGATCCGCTGCCAGCCCGCTTCGGGGTTGCTATTGATCGTCACCCACCCCTCCAACGTCACCGTGCCCCGCCCGCCCTTGGCCCGGGCAAAACGCGACACCATGCCATTCGGAAGATCCACATACGGCGCACTTTGGCTCGCCCCACCCGGCAGCGCCAGCCCCCCCTGCGTCCACGAAGCCCCCGCGCCGCGCACATACCCGCGCCGCCCACTGATCGAATCCATCACCACCGCTCCCTCCGCCGCCGCCCCTTCTGTCCCCGTAAAGCTATAGCGCTCCGCCAGGAAAAGCACCGGTATGCTATTCGCATCATTAGGATTCGACCCCGCCCCCACTTCCTGGGCGTCGCCATAGCCGTCGCTATCAGAATCGACTGCCAAAGGATTGGTCAGGTAGGTATTCACCTCAGCCCCATCGCTCAAGCTGTCGCCATCGCTGTCCGCCACCAAGGGATTGGTGCCGCGAACCAATTCTTGCCCATCCGCGAGGCCATCGCCGTCGCTGTCCGCCAAGTTAGGATTGGTCCCGCCCTGGAATTCTTCCAGGTTGCTCCGCCCATCGCCATCCCCATCCAAGCCCGCCTGGCCCGGCACCGCCGCATCCACCGTGGCACTGGCATACTGGCGCTCATACCAGTTCGGCAAGCCGTCGCCATCCCCGTCAGGCGGCAGCGGCAAGACCCCATCCGGACCATCCGCCCGATCTTGCAAAATCTCCCCCGCACTCAGCGCGCGGTCATACAGGCGGAACTCATCCAGCTCCCCCTGCAAATTCTGGTCCCCCAGCCACGTGGAACGGCCCAGCCAGCAATTCACATCGTTCAGCTGTACCATCTTAATGTCCCCCGGCCGCAACTCCCGCACCAATTGCCCCTCCTCGTAAAGGCCGATGAATTCCTGGTCCTTCCACACCACCGCAAGGTGGCGCGCGGTCCCAAAGCTCGCCGTGTCATAGCCAAACGCCGGATTGACATTGAGGGCCCCGCCCGCCCCCAAGGGCCCGTTGCCCAACGCGTCGTTGTGCCGCAGCGATAGCACATTACGCCCCGTATTGCCGCCCTCCTGCGCGCTCAAAAAGAGATAGTCCCAACCCTCGCCCGCCCCGCCCGGCCCCACAATCTCATTGCCGCTCGTGCTCCCAAAATCAAAAATCCGCGACCACGTGCGGTTCCCCGTCACCGTCACCCACATTTCCAAGGTCACTTCCCCCGTGCCCCCTAGCTCCTTGGCGTGGCTGCTCAGCAAGCGATTAGGCAGGTCCACATAGGCCTCGCTGCCACTGCCCCCCCCGGGCAAACTCAGGCTGCTGCCCGTCCAACTGCTGTTGGCCCCCTTCACCATCCCATGCCCATAGCCCGCACTGTCTCGCACCACCGTCCCCGACCCATCCCCAAAACTCCAGCGGTGAATCGGACCGCTCCCCGCCGCCTGCGCCACCGCCACCGTCGCCGGAAACGCCCCGCTCTCTTGCGTATAATTCTGCAACACCTGCCCCGCCGTGAGCGCCCCATCGTGAATCCGCACCTTGGCCAAACGCAGCGTCCCCCGATTCGCCGGCTCCACAGTCACCCCATCCCCCGTCATCTGCGCCCCCAGCAACATCGGACCAGCATGCGTCGTCAACACCCCAGCATTTTCCGAGGCGTTCAACACCCCATCCACATAAACCAACGTGTCATTCGGATCCGCCCCCCCTCCCTCGACATCTGGCCCCGTGTGCACCCACGCCAGGTGATGCCACGTCCCCACCTCCGGAGGCACCGCCCCCGCCCATCCCAGATCCGGCCCCCCCCATTGCCCCAGCGCTCCCCAAGCCGGATGCCCCCCGTAGAGACACGAATAATTGCTGCCGTCCCCTCCCCCGCGCTTGCCCCACGCCAA
>CALQKQ020000233.1 GCA_943331195.2 Akkermansia muciniphila
AACGCTAAAATCCATCACGCCCATTATTCCCATTATTCCCATCTGCCCACCCGCCAAGCGGGCGGACGCGCTAGGCAAGTTCACGGCGCGGCGAGGGGGACTTCGCAGAAGGTGAGGGCGGCGAGGCCGTTGGTGCCGAGGAGGAGGGTGTCTTGGCTCCAGGCTTTGCTGTCGAGGTAGGTGAGGTGGGCGGCGGCGCTGGGTTCCGCTAGGTGGAGCGTTAGGGTGTTTCCGGCGGTGGTGCCGTGGGCGACGAGGTTTTCTTTGCCGTCGAGGTAGAACTGGGTGGCGAGCTGGGGGGACCAGGCGACGGGTTGGTCGAAGGTGAGGGCGATGGCGTCGCGGGCGGGGGAGGTGAAGGCGGCTTTGAGGAGGTTAGGGGGGGTGATGCTAGTGGGGAAGGTTTTGCCGTAGTGGTGGCGTTCCATGAGGGGGGTGAGGAGGCGGGCGAATTCGGCGTAGCCGGCGGCGGGGTAGTGGCAGCCGCCTGGGGGATTGATGCCGAGGGTGGAGAGGATGCTGAGGTTAGAGAAGTCTTGGGGGAGGGTGCGTTGGACTTCGCGGAGGCGGTTATCGGAGCCGTCGAAGCCCATGCTGCAGGACTTGGGCCAGATCTGGAAGAGGTGGAAGTGTTGGACGTTAGGGTAGTCTTGTTTCCAGGAGGCGGCGAGTTGGTGGAAGTAGGCGCGGTAGGTTTCGTAGCCGAAGCCGCCGGTGGGGCCGTCGGCGCCTTGGTCATTTTCGCCTTGGTGCCAGAGGATGCTGCGGATGCCGTGGGTGAGACCGGCTTGGCGGACGCGCCAGAGGAGGCGGCCGTAGATGGTGGTGGGGTCGGTGGGATCGGAGGTGGAGCGCTGGTGTTGGTCGATGCGGGTGCCGCCGACGGCGCCGTTGATGAGGCAGATGGGGCGGCTTTGGCTTTCGACGAGGCGGCGGCCTAACTCCATGCCCCAATAGCCGATTTCGGCCTTGCCGCCGGGGGCGCGGGCTGTGGCGGGAGCCCAGGTGGCGAGGCGGGATTCTTCGGGGCCTCCGCTGGTGGATCCGAAGGTGCGGACCCAGGGGTTGAGGGGGGGCGCGGGGTCTTGGCCCCAATCGGTGGAGACGGCGTTGGATTGGCCGATGATGAGGAAGGCGTCGCCGCAGACGAGGTTTTGGGCGGCGTGGAGGACTTGCTTGGCGGTGCCGAATTCGATGCGGTAGTTGATGAGGCCGGGCTTGAGTTTGAGGGCGTAGGCGTAGGTGTTATTGGGGCCGGTGGGCTGGGATTCTTCGGTGAGGAGTTGGTTGTCGGCGAAGAGGCGGAGGAAGGTGGAGGGGGCGGGAGTGGTGAGGGTGCCGCGGCAGAAGAGGGTGCCGAAGCCGTCGGCCTCGCGGGCATAGAATTGGTTATCCTGGGGTTGCGCTGCGGCGTCGGGTTGGCGAGTGATCCAGGGCTCGGGGGTTGGGGGGGCGATTTGGATGGTGGTGGAGTGGACCGTGGGGGCGCCGCCGTTGTCGAGGGAGAGGGTGATCGTTAGGGGGCCGCTGCCGAGGGCGCGGCGCAGGGTTAGTTTTTCGGGAGCGGGGAGGTGGTCGACGGCGGGGCCGGAGAGTTTCCAGTTCCAGTGGAGGGGGAGTTTGGGGGTGTTGCTAGGGGCGGGCGGGCGGACAACGGGCGCGATCTCTAACGGGGTGCGGCCGTCCCAGGTGGCGGGGGCGGCGAGGGTGAAGTCGGGTTCGCTGATGGTGTCTTGGACGACGAGGGCGGCGGCGGTGGTTTTGACTCCGCTAGGGTAGAGGGCGCGGAGTTTGAGGGTGAGGGCTTGGTTGCCGACGACGCGGCCGGGTTGGAGGGTGAAGGAGAGTTGGTCGACGGCGACGACGCTTTCGCGGTCGCCGCGCTGGAGGATCCAGGTGAGTTTTTGGGCGCCGCCGGCGGAGGCGGTGAAGGTGGTGGGTTCGGCTTCGCGGAGGGTGGCTTGGGAAGGGGCGAGGGCGAAGGAATCGCCGGGGGGGACGACGGGGCCGACGAGGGTTTGGAGGGCTTTTTGGTTTTCGTATTCGAGGCGGACCCAGTGGGGGGAGCGGCTTACGTTGGAGAGGCGGACTTCGTCGATATCGCCGACGAAGTCGTAGTTGGCATACCAGCCGCCGAGCCAGAGTTTGGCGGGGCGGTGCAATTTGAGGGGGGCACCGCGGCCGGTGTTGGTGCCATCGAGGACGCCGTTGAGGTAGAGTTTGGTGTTCCCTTTTTCGTAGCAATGGACCACGTGGACCCATTCGCCGAGGGGGACCGGGCTGCTGCCTTTGATGTTAGCGTCGGAGAAATAGCAATCCATGTTCACATGGGAGGGGCTGCGGAATTGCATGACGACTTTGCCCTGGGACTGTTCGTTGCCCCAGGCGAGGATGGTGCCGTTGGATTTTTCGGCGCGGAACCAGGCTTGGGTGGTGTGGGGGGCGGAGTCGGTGGGGAAGTCAGGGATGTCTTGGCCGCCGTCGAGGCCCTGTTGGCCGGCGAGGTGGCGGGCGGCGCCGATGTGGCCGGGGACGAGGGTGGTGGCTTGGTTTTTGAGAGGGTGGTGGGTGACGTCGTCGCTGAGGTCCTCGCCGAGGTGCCAGACGCGGCAGTAGCCGTTAGCGGCGTTGAAGACGGCGGGGCCGGAGGATTCGCTAGGAGCGGAGGGGTGGCCCCAGAAGAGGTGGAGGGGCTGGGAGGCGTTTCCTTGGATGCGGGGGACGCGCACCCAGACGGAGGCGCGGCCGTGGGCGGGGTCCCAGTTTTCGATTTGGTAGGGAAGGGGGGTGCCGTCGTCGCTAGCGAAGCGGAGGTCTTGTCCTTGGGGCTGGGCCTGGGAGAAGTTGAAAGTGTCGGCCTGCAAGCGGACGAGGAGGGGAAAGTTTTCGGCGCTGGCTGCGGCGGGGAGATTGGCGCCCTCAGGGGTCGTTAGGATAAAGACCGAGCCGGAGTGGGTCCAGTCGGCGTAGGGGGCGGCGGCGGAAGCGAGGGAGGTGCTGAGGAGGAGGGCGAGGGCGGGGAGGAGCGGGGGCATGGGAGGGGAGCGGTGAGGGGGTGGCGGGGGGAGTGGAGCAGAATTCGCGTTTGGGGGCAAGGTTAGGATTGCGGGATAGGTGAGTTAGGGGTGGGTGGCGCGGCGGGTTTGGGAGCGGTGTTGGGAGGGGGTGGAGCCGAGGGCGGATTTGAAGGCGCGGGTGAAGGCGCTGTGGTCGGTGAAGCCGCAGGCGAGGGCGATGTCGGCGACGCTGGAGGAGGTGGATTCGAGGAGGGCGGTGGCGGCGTGGAGGCGGGCTTGGGTGATCATTTGTTGGGGGGAGAGGCCGAAGAGGCGCTTGGTGATGCGGGCGAAGCGGCCTGGGGAGAGGTGGGCTTGGGCGGCGAGGGAGGCGGCGGTGAGGGGGTGGTGGAAGTTTTGTTGGAGCCAGGCGACGGCGTGGGCGACGGCGGCGGGGATGGCGGGGGTTTCGCCGGGAGGGCGGACATCGCGGGAGATGCCGACGAGGCCGGTGACGATGCCGTGGGGGTCGCGGAGGGGGAGTTTGGTGGTGAGGCACCAGCCGCGTTGGCGGTCGGCGTACCAATGGAGTTCGAGTTGGTCGCGGACGGGGCGGCCGCTGCGGAGGACTTCGGCGTCTTGGGCGTCGAAGCGGGCGGCGAGGTCTGGGGGGAAGATGTCGTGGACGGTTTTGCCGAGGAGGTGGCGGCGCTCGCGGAGGCCGGTGCGGCGGAGGAGGGAGCCGTTTACGGCGGTGTAGCGGCCGGAGGCGTCTTTGACGAAGAAGGCGACTTCGGGGAGTTGCTCGAAGAGTTCGACCATGGTTTGGGGGCAGAGGGAGGCGAGGAAGCGGGGGTCGGATTGTGCAACATTTGGCATGGGGGGCGGCAGAATGGGTCAAGACAACTGGGAGATTCTGGTGCAGGATAGGCGCTCAACCACTTAGTCTACCCCTGATTTTTCCCTTATGAAACCCTACTGGAGCGGCGTCTTCCCGGCAATTACTACTCAAATGCACCAGGACGGTCGTCCGGATGTGGAGGCGACGGCGGTGCATGCGGAAGCGCTGATCGCGAGCGGGGTGGCGGGATTGGTGTTTTTGGGGTCGCTGGGGGAGAATCAGTCGCTGCGGGCGGAGGAGAAGCGGCTGGTGATGGAAGCGATGATCAAGGCGGTGGCGGGGCGGGTGCCGGTGTTGAGTGGGGTGGCGGAGTCGTCGTGCGGGGAGGCTTGCCGCTATGTGGAGGACTGCGAGAAATTGGGGGTGGACGGGTTTATGTTGATGCCGCCGATGATTTACAAGACGCCGGACACGCGGGAGAGTGTGGCGCATTTTCGGACGGTGGCGCAGGCGACGGGCTTGCCGATCATGATTTATAACAATCCGATCAGCTATGGTCACGATATTACGCCGGAGTTGTTTGCGGAGTTAGCAGACCAGGCGAATTTTGTGGCGTTGAAGGAGAGTTCGGGGAACACGCGGCGGATCACGGATTTGCACAACACGGTGGGGGATCGGTATGCGATCTTTACGGGGGTGGACGATTTGGCTTTGGAGAGTGCGATTTTGGGAATTGACGGTTGGGTGGCGGGTACGGGGATCGCGTTTCCGGCGGAGAACCAGTATTTGTGGGAGTTGATGCAGGCGGGGCAGTGGGAGCAGGCGCGGGCGATTTACCGGTGGTTTAGTCCGCTGCTGCATTTGGATGTGCATCCGAAGTTTGTGCAATACATTAAGTTGTGCGTGCAGGAGTGCGGGTTGGGAGCGGAGTGGGTGCGGGCACCGCGCTTGGTGCTGGCGGGGGCGGAGCGGGAGGCGATTTTGAAGATCATCCACGCGGGGATCGCGGCGCGGCCCTCGATTCCTCAACGCCATTAAGTTATGAAGCTATTTGGTCCGATCTTGTTGGCGGGATGGCTCAGCGCGGGGATGGCGCTGAGCCAGGCGATTCAGTTTCCGGTATCGGCGGAGGCTCGGGAGAAATTCAAGTTGGATGCTTTTTATGAGAAGCACTTGGACGCGCGGGGATTTCCGATTGTGGCCTCGGGCAAGGTGCGGGACGCGGCGCTGCGGGAGGCTGCTTGGATTATCGATCACTTATTGGAGGGGCGGGACGACGTGCGGGCGGCGTTGGCGAAAAATGGGGTGCGCTTGGCGGTGATGGCTTACAATGAATACACCACGGATCTGCCGGAGCACGCCGAGTTGAGCCCGAAGGATTACTGGGACCGGCGGGCGCGGGGTTTGGGGCCGGGGCCGGAGGCGCTGGCGGTGAGTTGCGGGGAGGAGAATTTGCTATCGTTTCCGGGCGATCACTACGCCACGGAGAACATTTTGATTCATGAATTTGCCCATGCGATTCACCAGATGGGGCTGAACACGGTGGATCCTAGCTTTGATGGTCGCTTGAAGAAAGCGTATGGTCGGGCGTTAGGGTTGGGGCGGTGGAAGGGGGTTTATGCGGCGACGGATCCTGCGGAGTATTGGGCGGAAGGGGTGCAGAGTTGGTTTGGGAACAACCGGGAGAACGATGCTTCGCACAACCACGTGAATACGCGGGCGGAATTGGTCGAGTATGATCCGGAGTTGGCAGCCTTGTGCCGGGAGGTTTTTGGAGAGCGGGCGTGGACCTATCAAAAGCCCTTTCAGGTGCCGGAGCGGCGCGCGGCGGTGGATTTGGGGCATTTAGCGGGGTGGAAGCCGAGCGAGGCGCCGACCTTTGCGTGGCGGCCGGGAACGGAGAAAGCGACGGAGGGCAAGCCATGAAGCGGGTGCAGATCATTGATAGTCACACGGGGGGGGAGCCGACGCGGACGGTGATTGCGGGGGGGCCGGATTTGGGTGGGGGCAGTGTGGCGGAGCGGGCGGAGCGGTTTAGCCGGGAGTGGGATGGTTTTCGCGCGGGGGTGGTGAATGAGCCGCGGGGCTCGGAGGTTTTGGTGGGGGCGTTGCTGGTGGAGCCGGTGGACGCGGAGGCGGTGTGCGGGGTGATTTTCTTTAACAATGTTGGGGTGCTGGGGATGTGTGGGCACGGGACGATTGGGGTGGTGGAGACGCTAGTGCATTTGGGGCGGATTGGGGTGGGGAGTCATCGGATTGAGACTTCGGTGGGGACGGTGACGGCGGAGCGGCATGAGGACGGGAGGGTTTCGGTGCGCAATGTGGCCTCGCGGCGCACGGCGGCGGGGGTGTCGCTGACGATTCCTGGGCGAGGGGTGGTGACGGGGGATGTGGCCTGGGGAGGGAATTGGTTTTTTTTGGTGAAGGAGGCGAAGGTGGATTTGGGGGTGGGGAGGA
>CALQKQ020000234.1 GCA_943331195.2 Akkermansia muciniphila
GACGACGCCTGGCTCCACCCCTACCTCAGCCACTTAGACCGCCGCCGCCACCGCGCCGCCGCCCTTCACGCCAACCTCACCCAACCCAGCGCCCCCCCCCAAGCCGACATGGCCCTCGGCCACCGCCACTACGGCCTCCACCGCAGCCCCTCCGGCTGGGTCTTCCGCGAGTGGGCCCCCCACGCCACCGCCCTCTCCCTCGTCGGCGACTTCTCTAATTGGGAAGAACTCCCCGACTTCGCCCTCACCCGCCAAAACCCCCACGGCGACTGGGAACGCCACTTCCCCGCATCCGCCTTCCGCCACGGCCAACACTATCGCCTCCAGATGCACTGGCCCCAGGGCCACGGCCACCGCCTCCCCGCCTGGACCCAACGCGTCGTCCAAGACCCGGATACGCTAGAATTCACCGCCCAAGTCTGGGATCCCGGCCCCTACACCTGGCTCCACCCTCGCCCCAACCCCAAGGCCCGCCCCCTCCTCATCTACGAAGCCCACATCGGCATGGCCCAAGAGGATCCCCAGGTCGGCTCCTACCGCGCCTTCCAAGACCTCATCCTCCCCCGCATCGCCGCCGCAGGCTACAACGCCCTCCAAATCATGGGCGTCCTCGAGCACCCCTACTACGGCTCCTTCGGCTATCACGTCAGCAATTTCTTCGCCCCCAGCTCCCGCTTCGGCTCCCCAGAAGACTTCAAAAACCTCGTCGACGCCGCCCACGCCCTCGGCCTCGCCGTCATCATCGACCTCATCCACTCCCACAGCGTCAAAAACGAATCCGAAGGCCTCTCCCGCTTCGACGGCTCGCTCTACCAATACTTCCACGAAGGCCCCCGCGGCGACCACCCCGCCTGGGACAGCCGCTGCTTCGACTACGCCAAACCAGCCGTCCTCCACTTCCTCCTCTCCAATTGCCGCTATTGGATCGAAGACTATCACCTCGACGGCTTCCGCTTCGACGGCATCACCTCCATGCTCTACCACGACCACGGTCTCGGTAAAGCCTTCACCGGCTACGACGACTACTTCCACCCCGGCGTCGACGAAGACGCCCTCGCCTACCTCGCCCTCGCCAACCAACTCATCCACTCCCTCAACCCCAACGCCCTCACCATCGCCGAAGACGTCTCCGGCATGCCCGGCCTCGCCGCTCCCCAAGCCGACGGCGGCGCCGGCTTCGACTTCCGCCTCGCCATGGGCGTCCCCGACCTCTGGGGCAAACTCGGCTCCGATACCCCCGACGAAGCCTGGAACGTCGAAACCCTCTGGCACGAACTCACCAGCCGCCGCGCCGAAGAACGCGTCATCAGCTACGTCGAAAGCCACGACCAAGCCATCGTCGGCGGCAAAACCTTCATCTCCCGCCTCCTCGACGCCGCCATCTACACCGACATGGCGCTCGCCACCCACAACCCCCACGTCGATCGCGGCATCGCCCTCTGGAAACTCGCCCGCCTCCTCACCCTAGCCACCGCCGCTCACGGTTATCTCAATTTCATCGGCAATGAATTCGCTCACCCCGAATGGGTCGACTTCCCCCGCCTCGGCAATCACTGGTCCTACCACTACGCCCGCCGCCAGTGGTCTCTCCGCGACAACCCAGACCTCAAATACCACGCCCTCGGCGACTTCGACGCCGCCATCCTCCAACTGCTCGGCGATCCCGACACCTTCGCCGCCGCTCCCTGGAAACACTTCAGCCACGTCGCCGACCAACTCCTCGTCCTCCAGCGCGGCCACCTCCTCCTCGCCTTCAATTTCAATCCCACCCAAAGCTTCCCCAGCCGCGCCGTCACCGCCCCCCCCGGCCGCTGGAAGTTAGTACTCGACAGCGACGAACCCCGCTTCGCCGGCCTCGGACGCCTCCACCCCCACCAACTCTACGCCTCCCAGCCCTCCCCCAACGCCCACGAACTCCACCTCTACCTCCCCTCCCGCTGCGCCCTCGTCCTCGCCTGGCAAGCCCCCCCCGCCACCCCCGCTTCCGCCCCCACCTGACCCCAGCCCGGCGCTTCCTCCTCCACCCCCCATTCCCATGAGCGACCTCCCCCCCCCCATCCCGCCCGGAGCCCCCACCACCCACGACAAAAGCCTCGCCATGCTTTGCCACCTCCTCGCCTTCGCCGGCGGCATCGCCCCCATCGCCGGCAACCTCCTCGGCCCCCTCGTCATGTGGCTCACCCAACGAGAAAAATCCGCCTTCGCCGACTACCACGGCAAAGAATCCCTCAATTTCCAAATCACCATCAGCCTCGCCCTAGCCCTCTGCTTCGCCTTCACCGCCGCCTTCAGTTGGCTCCTCATCGGCCTCCTCGGCATCCCCTTGATGGTGGCCATCGCCCTCTACGCCACCGTCATGACCATCTTCGCCGCCCTCAAAGCCAACGAAGGAAAGCTCTACCGCTACCCCTTCACCCTCCGCCTCATCAAATAAACGCGCCGTTGCCCCATCCCGACATCCCGACATCCCGCTAGGCCCACCCACCCTAGCCACTCACTAGGGGTTTTCCCGATCCTGCGCTTTCCGCCGCCTTTTTGCCAATGACCGGCAACCGCCCCCCGCCCCCAGCGCGTTGCTGCCTTGCGGACACCTAGCGCACTGCTGCCTAGATCCTCCTCCACAACCCCAAGATCCTACACTATGAAATTCCTCAGCGCCTCCCTCCTCGCCCTCTCCTTCGCCCTCGCCCCGATCGCCGCCCGCGCCGCCGAGCCCGCCAAAACCGTGGTCGAAATCGCCGCCGCCAACAAGGACTTCTCCACCCTCGTCGCCGCCGTCAAGGCTGCCGGCCTCGCCGAAACCCTCAGCGGCACCGGCCCCTTCACCGTCTTCGCCCCCACCAACGAAGCCTTCGCCAAACTCCCAGCCGGCACCGTCGAAAGCCTCCTCAAACCCGAAAATAAGGCCAAACTCGCCGCCATCCTCACCTACCACGTCGTCGCCGGCAAGGTCATGGCCGCCGACGTCAAAGCCGGTAAGGTCAAAACCGTCAACGGCGCCGAAGCCACCATCGCCACCAACGGCGGCGTCACCATCGACAAAGCCAAGGTCGTCAAAACCGACATCGTCGGCTCCAACGGCGTCATCCACGTCATCGACTCCGTCATCCTCCCCGCCGCCAAGTAAGGCGACCTAGGTTTCCCTAAACCGGAGCCTTTTCCCCTGCGCCGCCGACCTCACCGTCGGCGGCGCTTTTTTTTGGCTAAGCTGATAGCGCCCTACTCCAAGCCCAGCTGCATCTGCCGCAAGTGCATCTCCTGGAGCCCCGCCAAGCCAATCCCCAACAAGCGCAGCGGCCGCTCCACCAAGCGGTGCCGCCCCAATAGCGCACAGGCAAATCGGTACACCGTCGCCGCATCCTCCACCGGCTCCTCCACGCTGAGCTGCCGCGTCAAGGTGGTGAAATCCCGATACCGCACCTTGACCGAAACCGTCCGCGCCCCCAACCGATTCCGCGCCAGCTTCTCCGCCAGCTCCCCAGCCTGCTCTCGCAAGCACGCCCGCAACAGCAACCGGTCCGCCGTGTCCTGCGGAAACGTGTTCTCGCTGCTGATGCTCTTGATTTCATCCCCCAAATCCAGCGGCCGCTCATCCTCCCCATGCGCTAGCCGCTTCAACTCCCGGCCCCACGCCCCCACCAGCGAACGCAAATCCATCCCCGTATCCTGCAAATCCCCAATCGTCGCCAAACCCGCCTTCTGCAACACCCCCTCCGTCACCCGCCCCACCCCATGGATCGCCCCCACCGGCAATCCCCGCAAAAAACCCGCCTTCCCCGACTCCGGCACCACCGTCAACCCATCCGGCTTAAACGACGACGACGCGATTTTTGCGAGCAATTTGTTCGGCGCAATCCCAATCGTCGCCGTCAAACCCCGCTCCGCCACCACCGCCCGCTTGATCTCCCACGCCAAAGGCCGCGCCTTTTCCAGCAAAGCATCGTGGTCCGCCGCCTCCCCCACCCGCCCCGTCACCTCAATGTAAGCCTCGTCCACCGAAACCTGCTGCACCGCCTCACCCGCCAGCCGATGAATGATGCCCATGATGGCCCGGCTTTCCTCCTGGTATACCCCCATCCGCGGCGAAACGAAAATCCCCTCCGGGCAGACCCGCTGCGCCACCGCGCTCGCCATCGCCGAACGCACCCCCCGCTTCCGCGCCTCATAACTCGCCGCACAAACCACCCCCCGCCGCTCCGGCGATCCCCCCACAATCACCGGCTGCCCCCGCCACGCCGGATGGTCGCGCTGCTCCACCGATGCGTAAAAAGCATCCATGTCCAAATGAAAAATGACGCGCGCTCCCTGCATGTGGCCCATCCTCCCCTAAACCGAAATCAAGCCAGGGCCAAGCCCGGCGGCACCCTTTTCCGCCCCCGCCTCCACGATTTCTCTTGCCTCATCGCCGCTTCTTCATCCAATCTTCATTGTTCTCTTGGGGGGAACAGCGGCTCCGGGTCAGCTGATATCCACAGCGCCCGGAGCCGTTTCTTTTCCCGCCCGGCCCTTGCGCTCCCTCCTCCGCCGGGCATTGAACTCCCCCACATGGAGCGCACCGAAGTCATCATCATCGGCGCCGGCCTCGCCGGCCTCTGCTGCGCCCGCCGCCTCGCCGAAAGCGGCGTGCGCGTCTCCCTCCTCGAAGCCTCCGATGCCCCCGGAGGTCGCGTCCGCACCGACCTCGTCGACGGCTTCCGCCTCGACCGCGGCTTCCAAGTCCTCCTCACCGCCTACCCCGAAGCCCGCCGCGTCCTCGACTACGACGCCCTCAACCTCAAACCCTTCTACGCCGGTAGCCTCGTCCGCTTCGCCGCCCAGTGGCACCGCATGGCCGATCCCTGGCACCACCCCGCCGATGCCCTGCGCAGCTTTCCCAATCCCATCGGCACCCCCTGGGACAAACTCCGCGCCGGCCTCCTCAGCTTGCAACGCAGCGCCGGCCGCGGAACTCCCGCCGCATCCTGCGGACAATCCACCCTCGCCTTCCTCCAAAAGCGCTTTTCCCCCGCCATGCTCGAGCGCTTCTTCCGCCCCTTCATGGCCGGCGTCCTCCTCGACCGCGACCTCGCCGCCGACCGCCGCTGGTTCGACTCCCTCTACCGCCTGTTCGCCACCGGCCAAACCGCCGTCCCCGCCCTCGGAATGGGCGAAATCCCCCGCCAACTCGCCGACGCCCTCCCCCGCGGAACCCTCCGCCTCCACACCCGCGTCGAGGCCCTCCACGCCGACCGCCACCAAGTCCGCCTCGCCGACGGCCACAGCCTCCAAGCCCGCGCCATCGTCCTCGCCACCGACGGCCGCACCGCCGCAGCCCTCGCCAACTCCCTCGTCGCCCCCATGGAATTCCGCGAAGTCCGCTCCTGGTGGTGGGCCGCCCGGGCCCCCTCCCACCCCGACCCCATCCTCTTCCTCAACGGCAACGGCTGCGGCCCAATCAACAACGCCGCCTGGCTCAGCAACGTCAGCCGCGCCTACGCCCCGCCCGGCCAGGCCCTCCTCAATGTCACCACCCTCCCCGGATCGCCCGATTGGGACGACCCCGCCGCCGTCCGCCGCCAACTCCGCGACTGGTTCGGCCCCATCACCGATGACTGGCGCCTCCTCCGCGAAGACCACCTCCGCGACGCCCTCCCCGTCCCCGCCCAACTCCACCCCCGCTTCGAAGGCCGCCCCCCGCGCCTCGCCCCCGGCCTCTTCCTCGCCGGCGATCACCACGCCACCCCCTCCATCAACGGCGCCATGATCTCCGGCCGCCGCGCCGCCGAAGCCGTCCTCCAATCCTTCGCCGATGCCCCCCTCACCGGCGAATTGTGGTGATTTCCTAGCCCTCGCCCCTAGCCCCTCGCCATGCTCCTCGCCCCGCGCCGCGCGCCGCGCCAACCCGAAGCCCTCGGTTTCCCCTGC
The DNA here is from genome assembly GCA_943331195.2 of Akkermansia muciniphila. Lineage (GTDB taxonomy): Bacteria > Verrucomicrobiota > Verrucomicrobiia > Verrucomicrobiales > V1-33 > CAIZWU01. The sequence goes on from CALQKQ020000234.1 coordinate 5,905, forward strand.
GTTCCGGCGGCGCAACTTAGGCCAGTGTTATTCCGGAGGGCTCATCCTAAAATGCGCCCCAACGGGGCTGTGCTGGAAAAGAGCGCGGCGGCGCCCAGCGGTTAGGTCGCCCCTTCAGGGCTGGGTTCGGTTTTCGGCCGGAGTCCCAGGGCGTTGCCCTGGGCTGGCGTAAGCCGCGCCGTTGGCGCTCTCCATCTACTCCCTAACAGGCCACGCATCTGCACCCCAACCGGCCACGCATCTGCCCCAACCGGCCACACATCTGCCCCAACCGGCCACACATCTGCCCCAACCGGCCACACATCTGCCCCAACCGGCCACACATCTGCGCCCCAACGGGGCACGCATCTGCCCCAACCGGCCACACATCTGCGCCCCAA
>CALQKQ020000235.1 GCA_943331195.2 Akkermansia muciniphila
GATCCACCGCCGCCGATGAAGCTTGGCAACAAACCCTGGAGCAGCACATCGTTCCGAGCATCTTGTCCGACCCGCAGGTGGCGGCCTACTGCCGCGGGCTGAAGAAAGCGGACGGCAGTGCCATTCCCGGCTTCATCATTTCCTTCAGCACGATGATTGAAGACGGCAAGAATTTCTTCGGCCTCGAGCTCGCGGCGGGGGATCACGCCTACAGCCAAAGCAATTTTTCCACGAAAATCGCCGCCGTCGGTGTGGCCTTGCCCGGCTACGTGGGGATGGTCGATGGGGAATCCACCGAAGACGGTGCCCTCAGCGCGACGCCTTATGCTTATCTGATTCCTTGTGGCAACGATTTCATGCGCACGCCGCTGGGCGACACCGGGGACATCCGCAGTTGGCAGGTGGTCGATCAGGCCCTGCCACTGCCCTACAACCTGGGCGCTAGTGATTTCAATACCACGCAGTTCTTCGGAGCCAACGACACCCTCAGCGAACGAGCGTGGGTGATCCGCAAGCACCAGGCCTTCCGCATGGTGGCAGATCCCGCAATCTACGAAGACGGGTCCCTGCCGACCGTCTACACCAACGCCCGGCTGATCGGCCGCAGCGTTTGGAACAGCCAGTGGAAGCTCGTCATTCCCGCCCACACCCTCCTTAAAGACGAACAAGCGGGCCTGAACAACTTTGCCGCCACCGTGCAGGACATCAAACTCTTCCTCCGCACCTACTCCAACTCTGGGAACTAAGCGCGCTCTCCGCAGGCCTTGCCCTGGGCGGGTGCTGGTGGCAAGTTTAGGGATGCCGACCGGAATGCCAACCACCCCGCCTTGGGGCGAGCTGATGGAATCATTTCCCGCTCTAGCCTTGCCTGGGGTGGGACATGGCTTCGTGAAGCGCATCCCCGAGGTGGCGGGGGATCTTGACAAAGCCGCGGCCCTATCGGCTTTGTGGCCGTGGCACCAGGGAGCGGTGGCGGCGCTGGGGTTTGACCCGGCGCAGGCGTTTCATGCTGAGCAAATTCACGGCAGCGCGGTCGCGGCGGTGACGGGGGATTCGCCTCGCTGGATCGCGGGCGCGGACGGCCTGATGACGAACCAGCCCGGGCTCATGCTCGGCATTCACGTGGCCGATTGTGCGCCGGTCTATCTGGTGGATCGGCGGCGGCGCGCCATCGCGCTGCTGCACAGTGGGCGGAAGGGCAGCGAGGCGGGGATCACGCGGCGGGCCCTTCGCCAGATGGCGGAGTGTTATGGCAGCGCGGCGGCCGACGTGGTGGTGCAGCTGGGGCCCTGCATTCGGCCGCCTCTGTTTGAAGTGGATCTGGCGGCGCTGATTCGGCGCGATGCCTTGGAAGCCGGCGTGCCGCCTGAGCAGATCCACGATTGCGGGAGCTGCACCGGCGCGGGAGTGGCGCAGTATTATTCCTATCGCCTGGAGCGGGGGCGGACGGGCCGCCTCTTGGCCCTGCTGGGGCTGCGGGCGTGAAATCCGGGTTGCTACGGAGGGGCGCGCGGGCGTAGTCCATCCTCATGTTGTTGCGTCGTTTGTGTTTGATGGCTTCCCTGGGTTGCGGCCTCGCTGAATCCCCTGCGGCACCCGGTCCGACGCCGCCGCCGCCGCCGGAAGCGGACTTGATTCACCCAGCACCAAAGCTTGAATGGGAGAACATCGCGGCCCTGCCGCCCCGCCCGGGTTTCGCCAAGGCGGAAGGTTTGGCCGGCGCCTTTGCGGGCGCCCAAGGCGATGTGCTGCTCCTCGCCGGGGGCACCAACTATGCGGGCCAATCCCTCGCGGAGGGTGCCGCCCGGGCGTGGTGGGACGACATCTATGTGCTGCGGCGCCGCTACAATGCCGCGCAGCAAGCCACCTATGAGTGGCTCCCTCCGCACAATAGCCTGCCCCGGCACCTCGCCTACGGGGCCTCCGCCAGCCTTCCCGAGGGGGTCCTCTGCATCGGCGGAGCGGAGCTCAATGAAGTGAGCGATGCCTGTTTTTTGATGCGCTGGAATGCCGCCGCCGCCAAGGTCGAGTTAGAGGATTTTCCGAAATTGCCCACCCCGCTCGCCGCCGCCGCCGCCCTCCGCCTCGGCGAAACGGTCTACGTGCTCGGGGGCACGGCACAGCTGCTCGGCGGCCGCGCCACCCAGACCTTTCTCTCGCTCGACCTCACCAAAAAAGGGGACCCCGCCGCCTTCGCCTGGAAGGTGCTGCCGCCCTGGGACGGCCCCGGGCGCATCTTTCCCGTGGCGGCCGCTAGTTTGGAAAACGGCGTCGAATGCATCTATCTTTGCGGCGGGCGCGACCCCGGCAAGGACCCGGATTTTTTGACGGACCTCCACAAATACAACCCCATCCGCAAAGATTGGGCCATTCTCGGGGAGATCGTCGACCCCCAGGGGCATCCCTCTTCGGTCATGGCGGCCCCCGCCTTTCACGTGCCGCCGCATCACCTCGTGATCGTTAGCGGCACCGATCAAGAAATGGTCAAATTGATGGAGCGCCAGCAGCGCCCCCCGGAGGCGATCGATGCCAAGGAAAAAGCGGACCGCGACGGTTTCCACAAGCTGCTCCTCAAAAACTACCCGGGCTACACCCGCTCGGTGATGGCCTACGACGCGGAAGTGGGCGAGTGGAGCAGCCTGGGCAACTTTCCCGGCCAAGCCTGCCTGACCAATCCGACGATCAACTGGGATGGAGCCATCATCATTCCCGGCGGCGAGACCGGGCCTGGGCAGCGCTCGCCCCTGATTTGGCAAGCGACGGTGCGCAAGAAGGCGGCGGTGGTGGAGTAAGGGGTTCCTTGGCTGTTTGGCTCCGTGGCTCCTTGATATAGCGGCCAAGCCGCGCTGGAGGCGGGGGCGGGAGTCGAACCCGCCAATGGAGGTTTTGCAAACCTCTGCCTTACCGCTTGGCTACCCCGCCACTGTGCGCTGGAGAGAGTAATGCGGCGCGCGGCGCTGTCAATGCGGGGCTGGGGGGAATCGCCGCCTGAGGTGAAAGCGGGGAGGAGGTAGGGGGACCGCGTTGTTGACTATTTGGTCAACCTCCTATTGCCAGCGCCTCGCCTTGTGCTCCTGTCCCCTACTTCTTCGTCCTCGAGTCTATGAACATTGCCCCGCGCCTGACGCTGCTTTCCCTCGCCTGTCTCGTTTCCTGCACCGTGGGCCCCCAGCATCAGCTCAGCCTGCCGGAGTCCCTGGGCCAACCTTTCGCCGGCCCGGGAGCGGATCCCGCCGCCGTGGGCGATGTGAGAACGTGGTGGCAGAAGTTCAAGGATGCCCAGCTGAACCAGTTGGTGGGGCGCGCCCTCGAGGCCAACCAGGATTTGAAAATCGCCGCCAGCCGCGTGGCCGAAGCCAAGGCCGCGCGCACCGTGGCGCGGGCCGACTTCTTCCCGCAGCTCAATGCCGGGGGCACCGCCACCCGCAGCCAAAGCAGCGAGGCCGCGAGCACCCAGGGCTTCGGCGGCGGGCCGCCCACCAATTTCTTCAATCTCAACCTCGATGCCTCCTGGGAGCCGGATTTGTTTGGCGGAACCCGCCGCCAGGTGGAGGCGGCCACCGCCGACGTGCAGGCGGCCGCCGAAAATGCCCGCGATGTGCAGGTCGGCCTGGTGGCGGAGGTGGCCACCGCCTATCTGGAATTGCGCGGCTTTCAGGCCCTCAAGGGAGTGGCCGAGCGCAATCTAAAATCGCAGCAGGAGACTCTAGCCCTAACTAAGAGTCGGCAGGCGGCCGGGGTGGCCAACGACCTGGACGTGGCCCGCGCCGAAGCCCAAACCGAAAGCACCGCCGCCGCGCTCCCCCTGTTTGAGGCCTCGCTGCGCCGCAGCATTTACCGGCTCGGAGTTTTGCTAGGGGGAACGCCGGGCCGCCTCGTCGACGACTTGATCGCAGCCCGCCCCCAGCCCGTGGTGCCCCCCGCCGTGCCGGTGGGCTTGCCCAGCGACTTGGTGCGCCGCCGCCCCGACCTGCGCCGCGCCGAACGCGAGCTAGCCGCCGCCACCGCCCGCATCGGCGTGGCCGTGGCCGACCTCTATCCCCGCTTTTCCCTCACGGCCCGCTTGGGAACCTCGGCCCTGGAGGCCGAAGAGCTCTTCAAAGGCAAAGGCGGCCTGTGGTCGCTCGGCCCCAGCCTGAACTGGCCGGTCTTCACCGCCGGCAAGATCCGCGGAAACATCGCGGTGCAAAACGCCCGGCAGGAACAGGCCGCGCTGCGCTTCGAAAAAGCCGTCTATCTCGCCCTCGAAGACGTCGAAGGCAGCCTGATCGGCTTTGGCCAGCAGCAAAAACGCTACGCCAGCTTGACGAGGTCGGTCAGCGCCACCCGCCGCGCCTCGACCCTCGCCAACGATCGCTACAAGGCAGGGCTGGAGAATTTCCTCACCGTGCTCGAGGCCGACCGCCAACTCCTCCTCGCCGAGGAAGCGCAGGTCACCAGCCAAACGCAGGTCAGCTTGAACCTGGTCCGCCTCTACAAAGCCCTCGGGGGCGGCTGGGGCGAAGAGCGCGCTCAGCCGCAGTGAAACCTGGCTTGCGGGCGGGGGCCGGGCTGGCCGCTTTGGCAAGGCCGTGACGCCTCGGCTGACCTCCGGAACAACTCTTGCGTAAGTTACCCCGCAGGAGCGAGTTGGAACCCGAGGCTTTGTCGTTGTCCCAACGCCAATGACCGCCCCAATGGCCGCGCCTCTGCCCCAACGGGGCTCCGCATACCAGCCCAGGGCAAGGCCCTGGGTTAAGCCAAGCTCCTTGATCCCCGCGTTCTGAAGGAACGCCGCGTCCCACGCGCGCGGCGCGCGGCGGGCGTTGGGCGTTGGGCGTTGGCCCCATCCACCTCGCTGCGGCGTTTCTTCAGAACGCACGGGTTGGTTGTCAAACTGACCCCAGGGCGTTGCCCGTGGGCTGGTATGCCAGGCCCCCGTTGGGGCATCCATGAATACCCGCGACCAAAGAAATGGCGACGCCACAAGCGATCGTGCCGCGCCGACGAGTGACGCCCCGTTCCCATCGGCCCCGCGCCGGCTCTTTGCTGGGAATAGCAGCCGCAGGGCGACCTGGTCGGCGCCGGGGCTCAGCTTGCCCCGTGGGCAAACGGGGGGGAGGTTGGATGGGCACCGAAGAACGGGGCCCATTCGGGGGGCGCGGGCGCTTCCCAGTCGAGGGGGGGCTGGTCGGGGAGGGTGAGGCCGAGGCGGGCAGAGTGAAGGGCTTGGCGAGGGAGGAGGAGGGCGGCAGCGGCTTGAGACGTCCAGCCGTGGCTGATTTGGCGGAGATACCAGTGGGGGTCGGGGCCGTAGAGTTTGTCGCCGACGACGGAGTGTCCGGAATGGTGGAGGTGGACGCGGATTTGGTGCATACGCCCGGTGTGCGGGATGGCCTCGACCAGGGCGAAGGGGGAGGCTGGGGCGTTAGGCGACGGGGCGTGGAGAAGGCGCTGGCGGACGCGAAAGTGCGTCACGGAAGGGGCACCGTCGGGGTGGACGGCTTGCATGAGGTAGATAGGAGAGTCTTGGAAATCGCCGCGGCGGCAGAGGGGGGCGTCGACGGTCCAAGTGTCCTGGGCGGGCCAGCCGGTGACGAGGGCGAGGTATTGCTTGCGAATTTCGCGGCGCATCATGGCCTTGGAAATGGCGCGGGCGGCGGCGGGGTGTTTGGCGACGAGGACCAGGCCGCTGGTTTCGCGGTCGAGGCGGTTGATGATGGAAAGGGCGGCACCGTTGGCGATGTCGTAGGCGAGCAGGGCGCGAAGGCCGTGCCACAGAGTGGAAGGGCCGCCTGGTTTGGAGGGGTGAATCTGGAGCGGGGCGGGTTTGTTGACGACAATCCAATCGGGGGATTCGTCCACCACGGAGAAGTCCAGCAACTCGGTGGCGGGGGAAGTCATGAGCTAGGGGTAGGGCGGGCGGCGGCTTGTCGCAAGCGGCGGAGGCGTTCGGCATCGGGAGGATGGGGTTTCCACCAGTGGCGGCCGCCGAGGCCTTGGCGGGAGCGAGCGGCGGCATAGCGCTGCCAGAACTGCACGGCGGCGTCGGGGGAGTAATGGGCCCGGCGCAGCAGGTCGAGGCTGGCGAGGTCGGCGGCGAATTCGCGCTGGCGCTGGCGGGCAGTGAGGGCGGTGAGAGAGAAGCTGAAAACGGTACCGCTGGCGGCGGCAGCGGCGGGCACGGGATGGTTTTGCTGAGCGAGAAGGACGCCGAGGGCGGCACCGCCAAGGAGGGAGGCCCAGGAGTCGAGGGCTTGGGCGCGGCCGTGA
>CALQKQ020000236.1 GCA_943331195.2 Akkermansia muciniphila
CAACCGCCTCTCCGAAGCCAAAATCATGGTCCCCGTCGGCTGCGGCAAATGCCGCACCACCGGCTACCGCGGCCGCATGTGTATCGTCGAAATCTTCAAAGTCGACGACCAAGTCCGCCACATGATCAACGAGCAGATCTCCACTCCCCAACTCCGCCGCCGCGCCCGCGAGCTCGGCATGCGCACCCTCCGGGAAGACGCCATCCGCAAGGTCCTCAACGGCATGACCACCGCCGCCGAAGCCATCGAAAGCACCATGGCCGACAGCTAATAAGGCCCCCTCCCCCACCTTCCCAACTTTCCCTCCGCCATGAATCCCCAATTCGTTCTGGATCTCTTTCAGTCGCGCTCCCTGCTCGATCACCTGCAGGCCGCCGAACTGCTCGAAGAAGTCAGCTCCTCCGGCAAGGACATCAAACGCCTCCTCACCGACTACGGCTACATCGAAAGCGAAGCCGACGTCTACCGCCTCATCGCCGAAGACCTCGGCGCCGAATACGTCGACCTCCGCCGCTACGAACCCCCTCGCGCCCTCCTCGACCTCGTCCCCGCCGCCGCCGCCCGCATGCACGGCGCCATCCCCGTCAACTTCGACGAACAAGGCCTCCACGTCGCCCTCCTCGACCCCCTCAACCCCCAAAACGCCGAAGACCTCCGCTTCGCCCTCGGCAAAAATATCATCGTCGTCGTCGCCGATACCGACCGCGTCGAGGAACTCATCAATACCTCCTACGCCGCCGAAGCCGAAGGCATGGACGACATCCTCGCCGGCATCAACATCGATGCCAAAGCCGGTGCCGTCGCCGAAGCCGAAGTCAACGCCGCCCCCATCGTCCGCTACGTCGACCTCGTCCTCTTCCAGGCCGTCAAACAAAAAGCATCCGACATCCACTTCGAACCCTTCGAAAACGACTTCAAAATCCGCTATCGCGTCGACGGAGCCCTCCTCGAAATGGCTCCCCCCCCTGCCCACCTCGGGCCGGTCATCACCTCCCGCATCAAGGTCATGGCCAACCTCAACATCGCCGAGCGCCGCATCCCCCAAGATGGCCGCCTCATGAAAACCATCGGCGGCCGCGGCATCGACATGCGCGTCTCCACCCTCCCCACCATCCACGGCGAATCCGTCGTGCTTCGCGTCCTCGACCGCTCCAGCGTCAACCTCGACCTCGAAAACCTCGGCTTCGAACCCAAGCTTTACGACTACATCATCGATACCGTTAATAAACCGAACGGCATCTTCATCGTCACCGGCCCCACCGGCGCCGGCAAGACCACCACCCTCTACGCCGCCATTAAGAAGGTCAATCAGGTCGACTCCAAACTCCTCACCGTCGAAGACCCCGTCGAATACGAAATCGACGGCATCCAACAAGTCCCCGTCAACGACGCCATCGGCGTCACCTTCCAACGCGTCCTCCGCGCCTTCCTCCGCCAAGACCCCGACCGCATCATGGTCGGAGAAATGCGCGACGTCGAAACCGCCACCATCGCCATCCAAGCCTCCCTCACCGGCCACTTGGTCCTCTCCACCCTCCACACCAACGACGCCCCCGGCGCTGTCACCCGTCTCATCGACATGGGCTGCGAACCCTTCCTCGTCGCTGCCACCCTCGAAGCCGTCCTCGCCCAGCGCCTCGTCCGCACCATCTGCAAATCCTGCCGCGTTCCCTACGAGCCCAACGAGTCCATCCTCACCCAACTCGGCCTCTCCGCCCACGAAATCGGCGATAAACAATTCTACACCGGTCGCGGCTGCGAAGACTGCGGCAACAGCGGCTACCGCGGCCGCCGCGGCCTCTACGAACTTCTCGACATGAACGATACCCTCCGCGACATGGTCATCGAAAAAGCCCCCTCCATCGTCCTCAAACAAAAGGCCGTCGAACTCGGTATGACCACCCTCCGCGACTACGGCCTCAATTGCATCTACGAAGGCAGCACCACCATCGAAGAAGTCCTCAAATACACCTAATCCTCAGGACTCTTCTCCCATTTCTTCCGGCAGCCGCGGTTTTCCCAATGACAAATCTCCAGGCTTCCGATATTCCCCTTCTCTAATCTTTTTTCCAAGACCACATGGCCAAGTTTGAATACATCGCATTGAACGCCAAAGGCGAGGAAACCGCCGGCACTGTCGACGCTGGCAACCGCGACGACGCCTCCGCCAAACTCAAGGGCATGGGCCTCTTCCCCACCCAAGTCGCCCCCGAAGGCCAACTCACTGCCGCCGTCAAACAAAAGGCCAAAGCCGCGAAAAAACGCCAGGCCAAGGCCCCCAAAAAGCTCACCGGCTCGATCAAAGGTAAGAACCTCATGATCTTCACCCGCCAGCTGGCCACCCTCATCGACTCCGGCCTCCCCCTCCTCCGCGGCCTCACTGTGCTCGGCAACCAAGAGCCCAACCCCATCCTCAAAAGCACCGTCAATAGTCTCGCCGACTCCGTCCAGACCGGCTCGACCTTCTCCGAAAGCCTCGCCCAGCACCCCAAAATCTTCAATAAGCTCTACGTCAACATGGTCAAAGCCGGCGAACTCGGCGGTGTCCTCGAGCTCGTCCTCAACCGCCTCGCCGAATACCAGGAAAAAGCCCAAAAACTGAAGAATAAGATCGTCTCCGCCATGACCTACCCGGTCATCGTGGTCCTCATCGCCGTCGGCATCGTCATCTTCCTCCTCACCTACATCGTTCCCAAGTTCACCGCCATCTTCGAAAGCATGGTCGAAGGCGGCGCCGACTCGATGCCGGTCCTCACCAAAACGGTTATCGCCGCCAGCAGTTTCCTCCAAAACAATATCCTCATCATCTTCGGCGCCATCGCCCTCCTCATCTTCGGCGGCAAAGCCTACATCGCCACCAAAGGCGGCCGCCGCACCGTCGATAAACTCGTCCTCAAACTCCCCCTCTTCGGCCCCGTCCTCCTCAAAAGCGCCGTCGCCCGCTTCACCCGCACCCTCGGCACCCTCGTCACCTCCGGCGTTCCCATCCTCCAAGCCCTCAATATCACCCGCGATACCGCCGGCAATAATACCGTTTCTGAAGCCATCATGCGCGTCCACGACGCTGTCAAAGAAGGCGAGTCCATGGTCGCCCCTCTCAGCGCTTCCAAAATCTTCCCCGCCATGGTCATCAGCATGATCGAAGTCGGCGAAGAAACCGGCCAGTTGCCCGAGATGCTCCTCAAAATCGCCGACGTCTACGACGATGAAGTCGACAACTCCGTCACCGCCCTCACTTCCCTCCTGGAACCCATCATGATCGTCGTCCTCGCCGTCATCGTCGCCGTCATCGTGCTCGCCCTCTTCCAGCCTCTCATCACCGTCGTCACCAAGTTCCAAGGCTAATCCCCCCCAACCCCCTCCCCCCATGCAAATCCGGCCCCTGCACGCCCTCCCCAAGGGCTTCACCCTGATCGAGGTCATGACCGTGATCACCATCATCGGGATGCTCGCCGCCCTCAGCTTCGGAGGCTTCAAACTCGCCAACGACAAGTCCGCTAAGAAAAATACCATCTCCCGCATCGCCGGACTCCAACTCGGCCTCGAAAGCTACAAAACCGACAACGGAGAATACCCCGAAGCCCTCGGCCAAGAAGACACCACCACCGTCAAAGACGTCAGCTACAACGTCGGCGGTGCCCGCATGCTCTACCAAGTCATGACCGGCGACGGCGACACCGCCATCAAAGGCGGCGGCACCGCCTCCAACGGCACCCTCGGCTCCTCCGGCCGCATCTATTGGGAAGAGGTCACCCCTCCCACCCAAAAAGAAATCGAAGCCAAAAAGCGCAAGCCCATGGTCGATATGCACGAGGACGGCACCTACTTCATGATCGACGGCTGGCGCAAACCCTTCCAATACATCAAAGCCCTCAAGGACCGCAACAAACGCATCTCCAACGAAGACCTCGTCCACTCCAACGGCGATTACGAAATCTGGTCCTACGGCAAACTCGAACAACCCTCCGAGGAACCCGAGGCCCAAAAAGAATGGATCACCAGCTGGGGAGCCGATTAAATGTTCGCCCGCCTCCAGGCCCGCTGGCACCCCTTCCGCGATAGCCGCGATCCCGCCAGCCTCCGCGTCCTCCTCGCCCTCGCCGCCGCCAGCACCCTCCTCGCCCTCTACCTCCTCCTCGGCCCCAACCCCTGGGAACCCTCCCTCCTCAAACGCCTCGCCGCCGGGAAACCCCTCAAACTCGACCACTTCATCCAAATCGGCCTCTGGTGGGGCGCCCTCGCTTCCTTAGCCGCCGCCCTCCTCGCCCTCGCCACCCTTCACTGGTGGTCTCCTCCCCTCAGCGCCGTCTACCCAGACCTCGCCCCGCCGCCCCCACGCGCCGCCCGCTGGACCCTCCTCTTCGCCTTCGCCGCCATGCTCCTGGCCGCCTGGCCCAGGATCGCCCGCCTCGACCACAGCCTCTGGAATGACGAGGAATACCACCTCCGCACCTACGCCCTAGGCACCTGGGAACCCACCCCAGAAGGCGCCCTCACCTTCCAACCCATCTCCTGGAAGGAAGCCATCTTCGAAAACGAAAAAGGCAACCACCACCTCTGGGCCTCCGTCGAATCCCGCCTCGGCCACGCCCTCAGCGGCCACGACTGGACCCCCCAAACCTCCTTCTCTGAAGCAGGTCTCCGCCTCCTTCCCTGCGCCAGCGGCATCCTCACCGTCGGACTCCTCGTCCTCCTTGGCGCCGCCCTCGGCAGCTCCCGCGCCGGCCTCGCCGCCGGCCTCATCCTCGCCCTCCACCCCTGGCACGTCCGCTGGAGCGTGGAAACCCGCGGCTACTCCACCATGCTCCTGGCCATCACCGCCAGCCTCCTCTGCCTCGTCCGCGCCCTCCAAACCAACCGCTGGCGCTGGTGGCTCGGCTACGCCGCCGCCCAAACCCTCTTCCTCCTCTGCTTCGCCGGCAGCGTCTACCTCGCCGCCGCCCAAAACCTCGTCGCCCTCACCCTCATCTTCACCAGCAAAAACCCCTTCACCCTCCGCCGCAACTCCGCCTCCCGCCTCATCACCGCAGGCATCCTCTCCTTCATCCCCACCGCCCTCCTCCTCGGCCCCCACCTCCCCCAAATCGCCGCCTATCTCCATTCCGCCCACGACTACGCCCCCATCGGCCCCAGCTGGTTCACCGACCTCTGGGCCCACCTCGTCACCGGCCTCCGTCCCGACGCCGACCCCCCCGGCACCAGCCAAGGCCTCGCCCTCGCCAACCTCATCGATGCCGCCCCCTGGAAGCGCTACCTCCTCTACGGCCTCATCCCCTGCCTCAGCGCCCTTGGCCTTTTCGCCCTCCTCCGCCAAGACTGGCGCACCCGCCTTGTCGCCGCCTCCCTCCTCCTCGCCGCCCTCCTCGCCATCGCCCACAACGCCCTCTCCGGCACCGCCTTCCTCACCTGGTATCTCCTCTACCTCCTCCCCGCCTTCGCCCTCAGCCTCGTCTGGGGTGCCCTCGCCCTCGCCAAAGCCCTTCCCCGCTCCCCCTCCTCCTTCCCGCTCGCCGCCGCCCTCCTCTACAGCATCCTCACCGCCCCCGCCCTGGCCCGCATCATCGCCGTCCCTCGCCAACCCATCCGCGAAACCGTCGCCGCCATGCGCGGCCAGGCCCCCGCCCTCCAAGCCGCCGATGACCACATCCTCACCGCCTCCTTCGGCGGCGGCGCCCGCCAAATGCTCTCCTACGACCCGCGCCTCCACATCCTCAAAACCACCGCAGACTTAGAAAACCTCATCCAACTCGCCCTCTCCACCCAGCGACCCCTCTTCCTCTGCTTCCGCGGCCCCGACGCCATCGCCGCAGAATGCCCCGAACTCCTCGCCGCCCTCACCAGCGACCCCCGCTGGCAAGCCCTCCCCCCCATCCTCGGCATGGAAGCCATGCTCAGCTACCACCTCTACCGCTTCGCCCCCGACGCCATCCCCAAGATCAGCCTCCAACCCTGATCCCATGCCCGAAAAATCCGCCCTCCGCCGCCACCTCCGCCAGGCCCTCGCCGCCCTCCCCCCCGACTCCAAAATCCAGGCCTCCGCCAACCTCCGCCGCCAACTCCAAGCCTGGCCCCCCTTCCAACGCGCCCGCTTCATCGCCCTCTTCCACCCCACCCCCACCGAACCCGACCTCCTCCCCCTCCTCCTCCTCCCCGGCAAATCCTTCCTCTTCCCCCGCTGCCAACCCCAGCGCGCCCTCTCCTGGCACCCCCCAGACCACCTCCC
>CALQKQ020000237.1 GCA_943331195.2 Akkermansia muciniphila
ACACGGGCCCCAAAAACCTGACTCAAGCGCTCATCCGTCAGGACCTCCCGGATCGGACCAGCCGCAGCCACCGCCCCCTGGCGCAGCGCCAACACATGCGTGCACCCTGGCGGAATTTCCTCCAAATGGTGCGTCACTAACACCAATGCGGGGCCGCCCCGACGGCGCGCCAACCGATCCATAAAGCGCACAAACCGCTCCCGCGCCACCGGATCCAGCCCCGCACAGGGCTCATCCAAAATCAGCAGCTCCGGCTCGCCCATCAAGGCGCGACCAGTTAGAACGCGCTGCCGCTCCCCTTGCGAAAGCACCGCCCAGGACCGGTCTAGCAAGGCGGTAGCGCGCACTTGTCGCGCGATGATCTCAACCCGCGCCAAATCCGCCGCGCTCAGCCGACCCCAAAAATTAACCTGTCCATAGCGCCCCCCCCCGATGATTTCCCGCGGCCGCTCCTCCTCCTCGATCATCTGCCGCACGCTGCTGCTGACCAGGCCGATGCGCTGGCGCAGCCGGTTCCAGTCGCTCGCCCCATAGGTCTCCCCTAGCACCTGCACCGTGCCGCTGGCCGGCGTGACATATCCCGCGAGACAACCTAGCAGGGAGGTCTTCCCTGAGCCGTTCGCGCCGAGGATGGTCCACATTTCCCCAGGCTGCACCGTCCAGTCCACCCCCCGCAAAATCGGCGTGCCGCCGCGCCTAACGGTGAGACCAGAAACCGAGAGAATCGCCATGGGATTGAAAAAAGGCAGCAAGCACCCTAGGAGACCCGCTCAATCAACGAAACCCAAGCGCCGTCAGTCCCTGACAAATGAGGAACGAGGGAGCGGGTCTGCAATTGGCGGTAGCCGGGAAGCCGGGCGAGCACCGCTCGCACCACCTGCTCATTTTCCTCAGGCTCAATGCTGCACGTCGAATAGGCCAAGCGCCCCCCCGGGCGCAGCAGCGGCAGCAGCCTCGCCAAGAGCGCCTCCTGGCGGGGCGTGATCTCTTCCAAAAACGCAGGCTGGAGGCGCCAGCGGACATCGACCCGGCGGCGGATGACACCCGTGTTAGAACAGGGCGTGTCTAGCAAAATGCGGTGAAAGCCCTCGGGAAAGCGCTGCCGCCACGAAGCCGGGGCCGGGGTCGTCTCCCAGTCGTGGACGAGCGTTTCGGCGTTCTTGACGTGGAGCCGGGCCAAGTTAGCGCGCAGCCGCTCCAAGCGCTTCGGCGCGGCATCGGTGGCCACCAGGTGCCCTTCGCCCTTCATGATTTGGGCGAGCAGCGCCGCCTTGCCCCCTGGCGCAGCGCAGGCGTCCAGCACATCCATGCCCGGCTCCGGGGCCAACAGCAGCGCTGCCGTGGCCGTGGCCGGATCCTGCGCATAACAAAGGCCCGCCGCGAGCGCTTCGCGCGGCAAGTCCGCACAGCGAAAGAACCCGGGGTGCTCTTCGAGCGCGGTATTTCCTGGCATGGCTCCTAATTTAGCGCTGCTGCCGGGAATCAATTCATTGGCCCGCACCATGATCGGCGCAGGGCTCTGGCACCACTCGGCCAGCTTTTCCATCCCCGGGGGGTGATAGCGCTTGGCCCAGCGATCGAGCAGAAATTCCGGCAAAGAAAAGCGAATCTCCGGAGGGGCCGTGGCGCGCAGCTCCTCCAGCGCCGGGCGCTCCCGCAAGGCGCGCCGCAGCACCGCATTGACCAAGCCGCGCCCGCGACCCGCCAGATCTACAGTCTCGTGCACCGCCGCGTGTTCCGGCAGGCCGATCAATAGACATTGCGCTAGGCCAAGGCGAAGCCACCCGCGGGTGTCGTGGTCCAGCTTGCCCCCGTCGCGCAAATGGTCAATCCAGCCATCCAAGAGCGTCAGATTCCGCAGCACCGCCAGAACCATGGCATTGAGAAAGGCCCGGTTCGGCGGACTCAGCGCGTGCCGCCGCGCCGTGTGATCAATCATCTCGTCGGCATAAACCCCCTCGGGTTTCCACGCGCGCAGGATTTGCCAGGCCAACAGGCGGGGATTGGAATCCGCAGGAATGGGCGGGTGAGAAGGCGGAGGCGGACGGCGGTTCATAGATTCGTTTGGAATATGCAGGGCTCGCGCCCCGCAGCGGGATCAGCCCAACTCGGGCCCATGCCTAACGGCGGGCCAGACCAGCCCCCAGGGTTTATCCCCAAAAATCGCCGGTTCCACGCCCCGCCAAACGCGGTCAGCCCAGCACCGTTTGTCATCCTGCCGCCCCTCACGCCACCCCCCGGCCAATCCCAGTATAGCGGAAACCCAGGTCCTTCATCGTGGTGGTATCCAACAAATTGCGCCCATCGAAAATGAGCGGCGCCAACATGCGGCGCTTCACCTCCACGAAATCTTGGCTGGCAAACTCCGGCCACTCCGTCGCCACGATCAAAGCTTCCGCCCCGTCCACGCAGCCCATCGGACTCTCCGCAAAGGTGATCTGACCCGCCCACGACAATTGCTTGGCGTTCTCCATGCCCTTGGGATCGTAAACCGTCACCTTGGCTCCCTCCTTGAGGAGCGCCTGCACTAGCTCGATAGCTACGCTGCTCCGGATGTCGTCGGTGTTGTTCTTAAAGGCCAGCCCCCAAACCGCTATTTTTTTGTCATCTAACACCCAGAGCGCTTCCCGGATCGTTTTCAAAAAGCGCTGCATCATGTTCACATTGATCGCCTGCACCTCCTTGAGCAACGTGAAGGGACAGCCCAATTGGTCGCTGATGGCGATGAAAGCCGCGATGTCCTTGGGGAAACACGAGCCCCCATAGCCAATCCCAGCATTGAGGAAATGCCGCCCAATCCGCTTGTCCGCGCCAATCCCCTCGGCCACCTTCTCCACATCCGCGCCGCTCGCCTCGCAGATCTGAGAGACCGCGTTAATATAGGAAATCTTCAACGCCAAAAAACTGTTTGCAGCGTGCTTGATCAGCTCCGCGCTGTTGATGTCCGTGACCAAGATCGGTGCCAAAAAGGGCTCATACACTTTTTGCATCAAGGCCAGCGCGCGGTCGCTATTGGTCCCGATGACAATCCGATCCGGGTGCATCAAATCATCTACCGCACAGCCCTCCCGGAGAAATTCCGGATTGCTCACCACGTCGAAGGCCACCTCCGGCTGATAGCGCTTGATCGTATCCGCCACCTTCTCCCCGGTCTTCACCGGCACCGTGCTCTTGTCCACAATGACCTTATAACTCTTGATCACTTCGGAAATTTCCCGGGCCACCTTTTCAATGAACCGCAGATCCACGCTGCCATCCGGCTGCGGCGGCGTGGGCACCGCAATGAAGATCACATCGCCAAAGTCAACCCCTTCCTCAGTGCTGGTCGTAAAACGGAGGCGGCCCGCGCCCACCGTGTTCTTGACCACTTCCTCCAACCCCGGCTCGTAAATCGGAATCTCGCCATTGAGCAGCTTGGCGATTTTGTCAGGATTGTTGTCCACGCACATGACATGGTGGCCCACATTGGCGAAACAGGCGCCAGTGGTCAGCCCGACGTATCCGGATCCGATGATGGTAAGGTTCATAATAGGTCAGCCGCAGACGAAGGACGCCTGGGAAAAGAAGCGCCTGTCTAAGCCACGGCCTCAGGGGCGTCAACCGGCAGCGCAGCGGCAATCGACGGTTGCGTGCCTCCCCGGCCCATGGCGTACTTCCTCTCCCGCCCCATCCAGGCTCCGGGACCTCCTTCCCCTCATGGCCGGTTTTTTTAAAAAGCTCCTCCAGCGCTTCACGCGGCGCAAAGTCGACCTCGATGAACTCGAGGAATCCCTCATCGGCGGCGACATCGGCGTCCCCATGACCCAGCACATCCTCCAAGCCCTGCGCGCCAAAGGTCGCAGCCTCGAAGCCGATGAAGTCGTCGACGTCTGCCGCGAAGAAATCCTCAAAATCTTGCCCCCGCAGATCCCCTCCCTCCCAGAGTTTTCCGGCAAACCCTGCGTCATCCTCGTCGTCGGCGTCAATGGCGTCGGCAAAACCACCAGCACCGCCAAACTCGCCCACCTCCTCCAGCGCCAAGGCAAAACCGTCATGCTCGCCGCCGCCGATACCTTCCGCGCCGCCGCCATCGAGCAACTCGACCTCTGGGCCCAGCGCCTCGCCATCCCCATCATCAAAGGCCAATACAAAGCCGACCCCGCCGCCATCTGCCACGACGCCTGGGAAGCCGCGCAGCGCCGCGGCATCCAATACCTCATCTGCGACACCGCCGGTCGCCTCCACAATAAGGAAAACCTCATGGGCGAACTCTCCAAAATCGAGCGCGTCCTCGGCCGCAAAGACCCCGAGGCCCCCCACGAAACCTTCCTCGTCGTCGACGCCACCACCGGCTCCAACGCCCTCGTCCAAGCCCGCCAATTCCAAAAAGCCACCGGCCGCCTCACCGGCCTCATCGTCACCAAACTCGACGGCAGCGGCAAAGGCGGCGTCATCGTTTCCATTCAGCACGAACTCGGCATCCCCACCCGCTACCTCGGCACCGGCGAGGGGCAAACCGACCTCGAAGTCTTCGATCCCCGCACCTTCGCCGACTCCATCCTCTAGCTCACCCCGCCGACCCCGCGCCCTTGGCCAAGCTCAGCGCCCCGCGCCCACCGCCGCCGACCACTCCGGCAAGGTCGCCGCCAAAATCTCGCGGATAGCCGCCCGCTCCGCCTTAGGTAAATGCGGCGACAGCGCATCCTCCGCCCCAGCTTGCAAAGCCGCATCCACCCGGCGCAGCACCCGCCGCTTCATCTCCGCATCCAACCCGCTGAAGACCGCGCTGTAGATCATATAGCTGCAGCGATACTGCAGCAGGCGCGTCTTCAAGTCCAGATCGCGCAGCGAACGACCCGCCCCATCCGCCCGGCGACTCGCCGCAAAGTCCTCCAGAAAAACCCCATCGCCCCGCGCCCCGCCCGGAGGCAACGCCGCTTCATCCGTAAATAACAGATAGCGCCCTAGCTTCTCCGCCGCCGCCGCCAGCTCCCCCTCGCGCCCGAGCGGCACCGCTCCCCCGCCCTCGTGCCGGGCCGCCCGCATCCGATAGCCTGCCTCCAAGGCGATGGTGACAAACCCCGCCTGATGCTCGTGCAAAAGATGCGCCGCAAGATCGCTCGTAGCCGCCGGATACCGCTCCAAATCAAAGCTTTCCCCAAAGCGCAACTCCGTCGTAGTCAAGGTGCCCGCATAGAGCTCCCCCGTGACATTGCCCCGGTGCATCTTTCCCGCCCCCGCCCCCGCTCCCGTCACCATCCAGCCCCCCAGGCGCTCCCCCAGCGGCACCCCGTGGCCCAACGTTTCCTGGCGATAGGACACCAGACTACCACTGTTAGGCCCAGGGACCACCGAACTGATCACCAATCCCGGCACCCACCCAGAATCCGCCGCCCCATGGCAGTTCATGCAGCGGTTAGAGCGCTCCACTTGCAACGGCGCACCCTCGCTCCGCGGAATCTCAAAAATATAATAAATCCCTCCCAACTCCGGATCCAACGACACCATCTCCACCTTCCCTCCAGGCATCCAACCCACATACAAATCATCCGAAAAATAAAGCGCCCGCGGATTCCGCGTCGAGATCAAACTCAATTGCAAACTCGTCGCCGAAAATACTAACATCTGAGAGCTCGCCGGCACCCCCAGCGCCTTCAGCAGGCTTTGCACAAAGCCCTTCTCGCTCCGGCGATCCAGCGCCAACTTCCCCGAAGCCAAGTCCTCCTTGACCAACGAAAAGCGGTCCCGCAGCGGCCGCGTCCAATAATTGTGCGGCGCCGCCTTAAAGTCCTGCCACAACTCGCGCTCCGCCCGCGCCGTCCACACTCCCCCCGCCAGCAGCACCGCCAAACAAATCGATCGCTTCATAACCATAATGTTGCGGGCCGCCCAACCAAAAACGGCACCGCCAAGATCTACGAACCCGCCCCCGCCCACATTACCAAAATGTGCCCCTCCCCACCTTTCCCGCGCCCCGCCCCATCAGCTTATGGAATCCCGTAATCGCAAATCACCATCCGGTGGTCCGAGTGCTCCGACGCCACCACCCGGCCCCGCAGCGGCACCAAGTCCGCCGCGCTCCATTGATAGTCAATCCGCAGCAGCGGAGCCTCATTGGGAAAAGTGTTCGGCCAGCCCGACCCCACCGCCGCCCAGGCGTCCTGATACCCCGCTTCCTCCAGCAGGCGGAAAATCGCAT